>JAPLWU010000022.1 GCA_026396425.1 Microcaldota archaeon
TACCTCCGCGCCGACCACGGCACCGACACTGTCGAGTACGGCGACACGGGCCACTTCAGGGACTACTTCCCGGGAATAGGGGGGCTCGACAACCTCTACGATTCCTTCTACGTGCCGGGCAACATAACCCGGATGAGGGCGGACATCGGCCTGAACACGAGCTACTCCACTTTCTTCATGGTGGGCAACCACACCGTCTTCGAGACCAACGCCACCGGGGGCCGCGTAATACTCGACGACAGGAACTTCTCAGGCCCGGCCGGCGTTAACTACCCGCGGTGGAGCAACGCGACTGTCCCGATAAGGATTGGCTCGCCAAACATGTCACTCTCGGGCACTACGCTGCCAATAGACGCCGTGCTGGTAACGGACGTATCGGGCTCGATGGAATGGTGCCTGGACCAGCGCGAGGTTGAGTGCACACCGTGCTCGACCGACGGGGAGACCTGCAACTCGGGCGAGGGATGGTGCGGCACGCAGAACCAGTTCTGGGAGAACGGCACGGACGTCTTCTGCGGCCCTAAGCAGATATCGAGCTGCACTTTGACGGAGAAGAGGAAAATCGACAGCGCAATGGCCGCTGAGAGGACGTTCGCCGACGTGGTGCTTACCTACCCCGACAACCGCGTTGGCATAGTAGAGTACTCGTCCCTGGCGACGGTGAAGAACGTCTCGGTCGACCTCAGGGCTCTCAACCTCACGATATACCCCAACGAGACGTTGCCAGGCGTGATGCACGACTATGAGATAAACCACACTGTCGACACCAACGGGACAGGGACCATCATCCATCCTTTCAACGCCACGCTGTTCTACATGGAAGCCGGCGCTGGAAACTGGGGAATTGTCTACCAGGAAAGATTCCAGGGGTTGAACGCCAGCCAGTCCGTCAACAGGACCGTTATCTTCCACTACGCGGCCGTAAACCAGACGCAGTTCTATTACTTCGTTGACCGCGCGGGGTCTGTCATGAGCTACCCGCTCATCAGCGAGGTGGACGAGACGACCGAGGGCAACAACGTGATTTCCAACCGTTATATTTACATCATCCAGAACAAGCCGGACCTCCAATTTTGGTATCCCAATGGCCTGTATTCCCCCAGAATATGCCTCAACGACATAAGGAACATCCCGCCATACAATTACCCGTGGTCTGACTCGAACTACAAGGGGCAGATCGGTTCAACATACTTCTTCTGCTTGACCTGGTTTGATGTGATAAACATGGGCACGACCGCCATACCCGCTGGCACCCCGATAAACATAAGCATTTGGCGGGGGGCGCAAATGCTAAACAGCACCGTGAGAACGCGCCCAGACGCCTTTGACCCGCACCCGCGCCGCACAAACCCCGGCGCAGGACTAACGGATGGCGACTTCATCGAGATAGGGAGCTTGTGTTTTGGAATCGATACTACTGGCATGAACCTGCCTCTGGGCGCTTCGCCGCATTATCTCCTGGAGAACATAACCTATGTGATTGACACGCCCAACGTTGTTGACGAGTCAAACGAGCAGAACAACAACGTTTCCAAGGAAATCTGGCAGGGTGGAATAGACATCTGGCCGGCCGGCGAGGCGCCAAGCTGGTCTCGACTGCGCATCAACGCGTCGGACGAACTCCAAGTCTGCACTGCCGGCTTCTACAACTTCCAGTTCGACCTCACGTTAGAGGTCAACCACGACTGGAGGTGCTCGCCCGACGGCGTCTGGAACGTTTCGATTTACAAGGACTATGTCAATTACAGCAACCCGCAAAGCACGCTTGTTTGGACGAACACCACGACTTTCCGTGACGTAAGCGAAACCACCGGGTGGGGCATATATTACTACTGGACGCCCGACGTCGTCGAGAACATAAACGTGAATAACGTTTGGATAGACGCCAACACGACCTTCATCGCCTGGGTCGACCACCCGCCCAACGGCCCGACCTGGAACAACACGCCCCAGAACTTCAACGGAATAATCCCCGAATACAACGAGCGCAACAATAACGCCACCGCGCGAGTCGTATTCACCAAACCCAATCTAGTCATAACCAACTGGCTGGGAAAGCCGCTCCCCGGATGCAATGGCACTACCCAAAACCTCGAGATGCAAATAACGGTGGCGAACCTCGGAGGATGCCCGGTCACCGATTGGTTCTCGGTCGGGGTTTACAAAGAGGGGGATGATACTGAAACAGGCAGGATTGGCAACGTGAATATAACCCCTGCAACCGACTTCCCTGACGACGGCAGGATGGACTACCTCGATGCGATTACGGTTACAGTAACAGTGCCGAACTACCTCTTCAATATTGATAAGGCCTACTGGGCCTGCGTTGACGATGAGCCGCAGTACCTCCACCATGGCTGGTCCCAGATTTGCATAAATGGAAACAGCGGGAGAATAGTCGAACAGCCTCCTCTGGGGAATGAGGACAACACGCGCTGGACGCTTGAGTGGCTCGACCCAGCCTCAGGGAACGAACTGAACACGGGCGGCTGGGTGCATGTTGCCTTCCCGAACCTGCAGGTGAACGGAACGGTGTGGGGGACAACCGACTCAGGCACCGTGTTCTCAAGGACCGGGCTTCTGGTAACGCAGGTGAGCGACGCCCTTGCCGGGGCTTCCTATGACACGTTCTACGTGTGCAATCCGGACGTGCCGAGAAACCTCATAATAAACGCGAGCGTTTTCAACAACGTGGTGAGCTACCACAACAATTTGACGGGGGGTCCCTTCGGGGACGCGCACATCACAGGCTGCCCGGTGAACGAGCCCTTCGAGTTCCGGGTATTCGAGGGAACCCAAACGACCCTTGGGGCGCAGATTTTCGGAACGACCATCAACGGCATGGCCGGCTACGGCTCACAGGGGTTCCAGATTCCCTGGAACGGCCAGACGTTCACGAGCCCGCGCTGGCTGCACGCGGTCGTGGATTACACGCAGACAGTGGAGGAGTGCAACGACTACTACCGGGGGGTATTGTGCTCGAACACGGAAGGAATCGCGCCAGGGCAACGAAACGTCAGGTCCATACTCATCGAAGGAGTGCTGCCCGACATAGCGGTTAGAAACATCGCGGTCTCGCCCAGCCCCACGGGCCCGGCTGAGCACGTTTTCAACCTTACCGCGAATGTCACCAGCAGCTACTGCGGAACCATAAACCAATTCAACGTCACCATATACCTCGGCGCGTGCGGAACCGGCGAGTGGCTCAACTCGACGCGAATAGGCCCGCTTGCGCCCGGGCAGTCAGTGAATGTCAGCCTCACTTTCGTGCGCAACCTCCCGGTAAACGCCTATACCGTATCGATTCTTGTCGACAGCATCAGTGAGATAGCCGAGAGGAACGAGGCGAACAACTGCGAGAGTGCCCAGCTGGTGGTTCAATCAGGGGCCGGGACTTCGGGCCCGCGCACAATCTCCCTATCTGACTTGGAAACCGCGGCGGTCGGGGCCTCGGCAGGCCTGCGCGCCACTATGCCCGCGGGCCAGGAACCGGCGACGGGCGAAACCACTACGGCCGCGACATTTGCCGGTTCTCGTGCGATTAGGCTTGCGGCCGAACTGCCCGACATAGCGGTCAGGGAGCTTTCGGTCGAGCCGAGGATTGCCGCGTGCGGCGCGCTCAACGTATTCAGGCTCAGGGCGCTCGTGGAGAACATGGGAGACGGGAGCGGCGAATTCGACCTGGTGTTCCGCAGGGATTCCCTTACCGGGGAAGAGATAGGCAGGGCGCGGGTAGGGGGGCTTGGGAAAGGGCAGAGTGCCATCGCAGAAGCAAGGTGGCTCGCGACAATTGAAGGCGACGTTAACGTATTTGCCTTGGCCGAGCCGAAGTTTGCGGATGCCAATATCGAAAACGACTGGGCGTCGGCGGTCGTATTCGACCCGGAGTGCAGTGGAGACAACACCAGCATATTCCTCGGGGGCATGGTGAGGAACACCAGCCTGACTGACGACCGCGATGCGCTTGACGGCTTCATAGACGAAAGCGAAACGTGGTTCGGCACGTGCATATGCTGCGGGGTGATAAGGGCGAGGGAGATGATAGGCGCCCAGAGCCCCTCGGACGGGAGCGTGCTTAGGGCGATAGTCGTGATGAGCGACGGGCTCGCGAACGTCAAGTGCAACGCGACAAACGGGCTCAACGCCAGCGAGGATGCGATTCAGGCTGCCTGCAACGCGTATTCCTATGAGAATATCACCGTCTACACGGTCGGCTTCGGGGTCGATGTCGACGAGCCAACGCTTCAGGCAATGGCCGACCCGACGTGCGGCCACGGGAAGTATTTCAGGAGCGTGAACACGTCGGATTTGGAGGACATTTACAGGCGGATTGCAGAGGACCTCCTCAACGTCACGTACCACGGGCAGGCGGTCGAGACGAGCGGACCAAGGAACTCCACTCTCGAATCCGACTCCTACATAGACATATTCTACGAGAACTCCACGGTCCCGCAATTCGGCTATGGCGAGGTGCCAATAACCTTCGAGACCGAGAGGTTCCCGGTATGCAAGGGCAGCTTTGAAATCCCGAGCTGGCAGAAGGTCTTCGACATCCGCGCCACCTCCTATTCAAGCGAGTTATGGACTGACAATGTCAGCATCATGAGGCAGCCTGCCGGCGACTGGAGCCCAGTCTACAGGCTGGGCAGGTACGGCAGTGACTACAAGCAGCTGGGCGACCCGTTCCACATCCAGTTCGACCCGGGCATGGTAAGCTCCGGCGGCACGTTCGGGGTATCGATAGGCACGGGCACTGCGCCGGACAATTCCAGCTCCGACTGCTCGTATAACAACAGCGTCATATACAAGGCCCTGGTGCCCGCTTCGGTTCCGTTCGGCGACGTTCTCCCGTTCATAAGCGGAAACAGCAACGTCACCGTGTGGTACGACATTGACGGCGATGGCGTTCCCGACGGGAACATAACGACCGGAATCGGGACCGGGCTTGACACGTACATAGACGGCAACGAAACGGACGTGAGCAGGCTCGACAACGAGACCAACGCCCTCCACAATGCATTCGTGAGGCTGCTCGACAGGCTCAACTTCAGGCACTTGAATAACCCCGACTTCCCCAACTATCCAGAATGCGATTACATAACCCCATCAGCGGAATGGGGGCCTCGGCTCAACCGCTCCGGAACCCCGTGCAATCCGATAGATATAGAAATATCGCCTGAGATAGACGTTAAGGTTACGTCGATAACAGAGGTCCCGTACATGTGGGGGCCCATAGAAGTTTCGGTCGTGGCATGGGTGCAGAAGGGCTGACAAAACAAACAACGAAAAATCAAAAACCAAAAAATGGAAAAAAAGAAAATCGGTCCGAAACTTGCGCGCGGGAATCGGAAAATCAAAAACCAAAAAATGGAAAAAAAGAAAATCTCGTCCGAGCCCGCGAGCGAGTCAATCCGGCGGGCTGAAAAGGGGGTGTGAGCAAAAATGGCATCGGCAGGAATATTCTACTCGATGATGGTGATAGCGCTTCTCGCGCCCGTGGTGCTCTACATACTCAGCTACATGGACGCCGTGAAGACGCAGGGCGAGCAGATAGTCGTCAAGTTCGAGGGCATAGAGCTGGCCAATTTCGCGGACTCGGTCGCCAACGATTTCCCGCGCGTGCTCGACATCGCCTCCAAGAGGGCGGTTATCGCGATAATAGACTACGATGACAACAACCAGAAGGGCGTTGACGACGCCAGGTGGAGGCTCAAGGAGCTCATTCTCAACAACACGATAAAAGGGGTCGATTCGTCAGTGATGCTGAACAGCTCGTTCGGCCACTGGATAAACAGCACGGTCGACATAGGCATGAACCACGGCTTCTACGCGAGCATATCCGTTGCCGAGCTCACCGTCAACCAGACCGGTCCGTTCACGCTCAACTTCACCAGCAGGCTCGAGGTCAACATGACCGACAACAGGAGCATGGAGCTGAGGCGGAACTACACGCACTCCCTCCTCGTTTCCATAGAGGGATTCGACGACCCGTTATACCTGCTCAGCAGCAGGGGGCTAGTGACCAAGAGCGTCAGGGCTTTCAACAGGACCATAAACGACACGGAGAGCGTCACATCCGTCATGATTAACGGCTATTACGTCCCTTCGAAAGATGGGCCGTGCTTCCTCGAGAGGCTCGAGAACAAGACATACCACATCGAGGACTCGTGCCCTGGCGCGGGCATCGAGAGCCTCGTGGACCTCGACGTGTTCCCCTCGGACAAGAGGAGCGAATATCGGCTTTATAAGGAGAACCACAGCAGCGTCGATTACATGTTCTTCAACGGCACGATAACGCAGTGGCAGCTTGAGACTTCCGGCCTCTCCGGCTGCAATGTTACCGGAATAACCGACTCGTACCCGTGGTTCAGGCTCGACAACAACACGCACGCCGCGGACTATGGGGTTAACGAGAGCCTCGTTTGTCCGTTCGTGTGGCCGTAACTCCCCTCAGTAATATTTAATAAATGAAAAACAAAGGGTGAAAACATGAAGAAAGCGAGGATGCGAACGAAATGAAATGGTTGAACCGAAATGAAAGGCGAGGGATTGGAACGAAACAAAAAGCGAACTAAAAACGATGGATTGGAATTGGAGATTGGAGCGAAATGAAAAGCGAATGGCGAAACTGAAATGAAAAGCGAAGATGCGAACGAAATGAAATGGTTGAACCGAAATGAAAGGCGAGGGATTGGAACGAACTGAAAAGGATTGTTGGTAATATGGGAAAAGCGCAGGTTGGAATGGAGTACCTCATCACCTACGGCTGGGCCGTGATAGTGGTCGGGGTCGTCGTGCTCCTGCTCATGAGCCTGCGCGTCTTCGACGTCAACTGGTTCTCGGTCAGGAACGAGGCCTTCGGCCTCGGCTCGTTCAGCGTGCCGGACTTCAGGGTCGTCCCAGCCGGCGCGAACATGAGGCTCATGTTCTACCTCATCAACAACAACAGGTACCAGCTCAACGTAACGGGCATAAAAATCGGCGAAAACGACATCGGCCTCGGGCCCGGGGCTGGCGACATAAGATTCACCTCTAACGGCACGGCAATAGACTTTATCCCTTCGCCAGGCGGCTTCGCAATCGGGCCGGGCGAGCGGGTTCTCGTCAACGGCACCACGGCGGACATAACAGGCGACATCAACACCGTGTTCAGCGCGAAGATAGAGATGTTTTTCAACACTACGTCGGGCAACTCGCACACCGAGACCGGGCTGCTCCGCGGAAGAATCGAGCCGCCATGAGAACGAATTCAAAAAAGTTGTTCGTGGCGTTGAGCCGTTATCAATTTAAATAGTACACTGCAAAGCTGGATTGGAGAGAGAGGATGCCATGGCCGAAGAGGTAAAGGAAGAGATGAGCACTGTAATCGACAAGGTGCTCGACTTCATCCAGCGCAAGGGCAGGGTCACGGTATGCGAGGTTGCGGTCGCGCTCGCGCTCAACCATGTGCAGGTCGAGAGGATGGTCGCCATGCTCGAGGAGAGCGGAGTCATAAGCGTTCGCTACGCGCTCATCGACTCGGGGAAGACCGAGCTCATAGCCAAGGAGGCAAGGAATACCGGGGCGATAGAGAAGCTCAAGCAGGATGAGGAGCGGATTAAGGAGCTCACTTCGCTCATCGACAAGGACCTCGAGAAGCTGGATTCCTCGTGCACGACCGTCGAGCACGACATCTCGCGCTGGCTCGTCGAGGCCAGCGAGACGCTCTCCTCAATGGAGGCGAGAAAGGACGGGAACGGCGGCACGGGCACCGCGCTAACGCAGGCGGATGAGCTCGAGAAGATGGCCAAGACCTTCGAGGTCAAGGTCAAGGAGGCGCGGGAGAAGATGGCGGGCGAGACGCAGAACATCAACGGCAGGTTCACGAACTTCTACGGCAAGGTAAGGACTTTCAAGGCAGGTGCCTATAAGACCCCGTACACCAAGGCCGCGGGATGCGCAGGTGGCGCAGGCGGAAGCACGCTCGGAAAGATAAAGAAGATGTTCGGGCAAAAGTAACGGTGGTGCGATGAAAATCTTCGAGACCTATAAGATATCCGCCGACGGCGTTCCCGCAGAGATTACCATAAGCAGGAAGGACGAGGAGTTCGTCGACTCGTACGATATAAAGCTGATAAAGCTCCACACCGCGACCGAGATAGCGCTAAGGCACCTCAAGGAGAGGATAGTCGAGGATGTGAGCCTCAAGGCGCTCGAGCTGCTCGACACGAAAGAGGCGGGCGCGGTAAAGAGGAAGTTCGTCGACAAGGCCGCCCCTCACAACCGGCCGTCCAGCGCGGCCAGCACGCCCCGCACCGCGGCGGGCGAGTCGTCGGCGAGCGCGAGGGACAGCAGGACATCGTGGTCAACTCGGCAAAGGAGCCGCTCTGGGTCTACCACGCGAAATACGGGTGGCTCAAGAGCAACTTCAAGTTCGAAAGCGAGGAGCAGATAGCCAACTACGCGTCCATCATCGCGAGGAAGGTCGGGAGGCAGATAAGCACGCTTGCCCCGCTCCTCGACGCCCACCTCGGCGGCGGAGAGCGTGCCAATGCGACGCTTTTCCCGATATCGACGAAGGGGAACGGCATAACAATCCGCAAGTTCTCCAAGAATCCGTGGACGATGGTGAGGCTGCTCAAGGGCAAGCTCCTCAGTGTCGAGGCCGCCGCCCTGCTCTGGCTCTGCATGCAGTACGAGATGAACATCATAGTCGGCGGAGGCACCGCATCTGGAAAAACGTCAATCCTCAACGCCCTGCTTATATTCACCCCGCCCAACCAGCGCGTCATCAGCATAGAGGACACGAGGGAACTTCTCCTCCCTGACTTCCTCCAGTGGACGCCGCTCGTCACGCGCCTCCCCAACCCCGAGGGAAAGGGCGAGGTCACGATGCTCGACCTCATGGTCAACTCCCTTCGTATGAGGCCCGACCGAATCGTGCTCGGCGAAATAAGGCGCCAGCGCGAGGCCGAGGTGCTGTTCGAGGCCATGCACACGGGCCACGCCGTCTATGCGACGCTGCACGCCGACAACGCCGAGCAGGTCAAGAACAGGATGTCAACCCCGCCAATCAACCTTCCGGAGAGCATGCTCACTCCGCGAGTACAGCGGCATGAACGAGGACGAGATATGGGCCGACATCGAGGAGAAGAAGAAGGTGCTCCAGTACATGATGAACAACGACATCGACGACATCGACAACGTCGGCAAGACCATCGCGCTTTATTACAGGAATCCGGAAAAGCTCGAGCAAACCCTCCATCTTGACACTGGCGGCGGCAAGCCCGAAAGCCCGGAAATCATTGAAGAGAAGGAGAAGCCCGAGGTAGCCAAGAGTCCGGGCGAGGATGAGGGGAAAGAGGAGGAAGAGGCCGGGGGAGAGGGGGAGTCCGACGAGAAAAGGAAGAAGGACAAGACGAAGAAGGGCGACGAGTGGAAGGCCCAGCTCGACAGGCTCAGCTCGCTCATAAAGAAGGACAAAAAGAAGAAATAGAAGAAAAGGAGGACAACAAAATAAAGAAGAAATAGAGGAAATAGAGAAAATAAATGCGCTAGGCCCGGATGATAATCGGAAACCAGGATTGGAGGCAAAACATGAAGGTTCCATTCAGCCTGCTGCCCGCGCCCGCGGTCATGTTCATCTCCCGCAGGATGCTCGGGGTAGGCAGCGTAGTAAGCAAGATGTTCCCCGGCCTCAAGCTCCAGCTCCTGCAGGCGGGCACGAAGGAAACCCCGAAGGAATACGGCGCGGTTGCGTTCGTGGTTGCATTGAGCAACATGATAATACTCGGCCTTATCTTCGCCATCGTAGGAATCGTGGCCAAAGTCGACGTGATGCTGCTTGCGCTGGGGGCCTGCCTCGTAGTGGGCGGCTTCAGCTTCTTCACCATAATCATGATGCCGGGAGTCACGGCCTCAAGGAGGGTCAAGTCGCTGGACAACAACCTCATCCCCTCCATGAGGCAGCTCCTCATCGAGGTCCGCTCTGGCGTGACGCTCTTCCAGGCAATGACCAGCATAACGACCGGCTACGGCGAGGTTTCCGTCGAGTTCAAGAGGATAGTCGACCACATAAACGTCGGGGTTTCCGAAACCGACGCGATCAACGAGGCGAGCAAGCGCAACCTATCCTTCAAGTTCAGGCGCGTCCTGTGGCAGATATCCAACTCCCTCACGGTGGGCTCCGACATCTCGGTCAGCCTTTCCGACATGATAGAGGAGCTCACGAAGGAGAAGCTCGACGACATACGCCGCTACGGGCAGGAGCTCAACCCGTGGACCATGATGTACATGATGCTCGCGGTCATCCTCCCCTCGCTCGGCATAACCATCGCCGCCATCATCCTCTCCTTCCTCAATATCGCGCTGCCCAAGATGATCGTGATGCCTGGCATAATACTCGGACTCATGGGGTTCCAGATTGTGTTCATCCAGTTCGTAAAATCCAGGAGGCCGGTGGTGGATTAATTGTTCGATAGACTCTTCGTGCTCGTATCCCTCGCCTTTCCCAAGCGCATAGTCGACCTCGTGCGCGAGTTGCTCGTTCAGTCCGACTTCGACATGAACGTGCGCGAGTACCTCGGCGTTTCTGCGGTCATGGCCTTTGCTGTCGGCCTCATAATGTTCTTCATATCCGCCACTTTCGTGGGCAACATCCTCGGCTTCCTCGTTTCCATATTCGCGATGCTTGTCATCGAGGCGGTGTTCTTCGTCTTCCTCTACATTACGGCCGACAACAGGGCGAAGAAGATAGAGGAGGTGCTTCCCGATGCGCTCTTCATGATTTCGGCCAACATCAGGGCCGGCATGACCACCGAGAATGCCATCATGGTTTCCGCCAAGCCCGAGTTCGGCCCTCTCGAGGAGGAGATAAGGCGCATGAGCACAAAGACCTTCAGCGGCGTCTCCCTCAACGAGGCGCTCACCGAGATGGCGAACAGGGTCAGGTCAAACACCCTCAAGCGGGCGGTTCGGCTCCTCGTGGAGGGCAACTCCCTCGGAGGGCAGATGGCCAATCTCCTTTACGAGGTCGGGCAGGACATGCGCAACATAATGGCCCTGCGCCGCGAGCTCATGAACATGACCCTGATGTACACGATATTCATCGTTTTCAGCTGCGTTTTCGCCGCGCCCGCGCTGTTCGCCACGTCCGTCTACTACACGCAGCTGAGCGCCAAGCTGACCGAAGGCGTGAGCGTCGACACTTCCTCAATGCCGGCCGGCGCCAGCAGCTTCACCGGCTTCCTGAGTTCAGGGCCGAGGACCGCGGCCATAACCGGCGATGAGATGCAGCTGTTCGCCATAGTGTGCATATTCGTCACGACCTTCTTCAGCTCGCTCGTGCTGTCGGAGATAAGGCACGGGAGGCTCAACGCGGCCATCAAGTACGTCCCGGTATTCGTAGTGGTCGCCTACACGGTCTTCTTCGGGGCAACCTTCCTGCTGACCACGATGTTCAAGAGCATGCTCGCCATATAACCGGTGGCAATCAGGCTATTTTTATCTCGGCCCCGCAGTTGGGGCATTTGTTGCCCTTGGCCAGATTCATCCTCGAAACCGAGAAGCCCGAGCGCTCGATGACCTGCTCGTTGCATTTCGGACAGTAGGTGTTCTCGCCCGGATGGCCCGGCACGTTGCCGACGTATGGATACTCAATCCCCTCCTCCTTCGCGATGCAGTACGCTTTTTCGAGAGTTGATGCGGGAGTCCCCGGGATGGCCATCTTGTTGGAGGGGTAGTAAGCGGTAAAGTGGAGCGGAATGGATTTGTCCAAATCAAAAACCCATTTGCACAAGGCCCTTATGTCCTCGTCCGAATCGTTTTTGGTCGGTATGACGAGGTTGATGATTTCGACGTGCTGCCTCGAATGCAGCAGCTTTATGGATTTCAGGACGGGCTCAAGCCTTGCGGAACAAATCTCGCGGTAGAATTTGTCGCTCATGGATTTTAGGTCGATTCTGCTCGCGTCTATGTCGCCCATTTTTTTTATCGCGTCCTCGGTCATGTAGCCGTTGGTCACGAAAACGTTGTACAAGCCCTTTTTTCTCGCGATTTTCGCCGTATCGACCGCATACTCAAAAAAAATTGTCGGCTCGGTGTAAGTGTAAGCGATTCCGTCGCAATTCGAGGCGAGCGCCATCTCCGCAATCCTTTCAGGCGTCACATCCTCGCCAACAATCTCGCGGGGCTGGCTTATGCTAGCGTTCTGGCAGTGCAGGCATCTGAAATTGCACCCGACGGTGGCAATCGAGAATGCGAGCGAGCCGGGTCTGAAATGGTAAAACGGTTTTTTCTCAATCGGGTCAACGGCCTGCGAACAGAGCTTTCCGTAAACCAGCGAATAAAGGATGCCGTTCCTGTTCTCCCGCACCCCGCAGAATCCCCTCGCGCCATTTCGAATGATGCATCCATGCGCGCAGAGCAGGCACTTTACTTCGACGTTGCCCAGTTTTTTGTACAAATAGGCTTCCTTCAAATTCCACACCATGGATTATTTTTGCATTCCTCCAATACGGCTCCCCCCGCCGCTTTTCGAGTTCGAGCCTTCTCTCGTTTTTTATTTTCCCATTCCAACTCCCGCATCAGACTTTCGCGTCAATCCCATCCCTGCCCGGGCTTTCGAGTCCATCAATCAACGCCCGAGTTTTCAGATTTTTTTATTTTCCCATTCTCCTTCTCGCCGCGCGGGGGAGGTTTTTGCGGACTTCGGCCTGGGATGCGCCGCCGTCAACCGCTGGACCGACTGGGGGAGGCGCATTCCAAGTCCGTTCGATTTCCAGCCGAGGTGGAGCACGATTGCCAGCTGGAAGAATCCCAGCAGGACGTAGGCCAGTTCCTCCCCAAAATAAGGGGCCAGAAAGGCGAACAGGAAAATCCCGGCCACGTATGCGGCAAAGTGGAGCTTCGAAACCCGCCAGTATTCGCCAATGTCTTTTTCAAACATCTGCACGCACCAATTAATCAGAATCCCTATTTAACCTTTTTCTCGTCCGCGATTGAAGAGTCGCCAGAAGGGAGCGCGAGCAGGACCTCGTTCACGTCAGCACCGAGAAGGTGGGCCAGTTTTTTTGCCAATTTCCCCTTCTCCTCGCTGCCGGGAACGACGCGGATTCCTTTTCCGGGCGAGTGCGAAACAGAGCCGTCCGCATTCCTGGAAATTGAAAGGCCGAGCGGGGTATTCCTGAACCACTTCCTCTCGCCGCTTATCATGAACGCACCCTTGCCGACGTAACCGCCGGATGCGTGCTTCGAAACCTGCCCCTTTTCAACGGCGTAAACATCGACGGTTGCCGCCCCGGCCTTCCACGCGCTCGAATGGCTCGCCGCGAACTGCGCTACTTCGGTGAGAGTTTTCTCCGGCGTATTTTTTCCATTCTTCAAAACAGTTGCCGGGGCGCCGTGTATGTCCGCATGGAAAAACAAGTCATTCTCCTCTAGGTAGTGCGAAACCACGGTTTCGTTTTGCTTGGCATCCCTCCCGGCTATGCACAGCAATCCATCGGATGAAACGAACCACTTGAACTTCTCGAACCACTGCCGCTCCCGCCTCTCGCGCAACTTGGGCTTTTCGGTTTTTTCGCCCTCAATCTCTTTCTCGATTTCCTTCCCGGCTTTCCTCATCTCTTTTCTGGTTTCATCCGCGGCTTTCCTCGCGCCCGCGGCCTTTTTCCTCATGGCCTTGGCCCGCTCGTAATACTCGGCGGCATTCTCGTTTACGGATTTGCGGATGTCGAGTTCGATTTCCATTCCAATCACAACAGTTATATACGCTAAAAGCCATAAAGATAGCGGTGGTTGCATGTTCGTGTTTCAAGTTGTAGCAGGTTTGCCGTCAGGGCGGCAGCAGGAGAAGCCTTTTCAGGTTAACAATCAGGCTAAGGCACGTTTGCAGGAGCTTATGGCTCCAGGCAAGAAAGTTGATGGCATGCTGAAGGAACTCCAGCCCGTTCTTGAGTCTTGGAAAAAAGAAAGACAAATAACGGATAGCCATATTGATGGTAGATGGGAAGCGATTCACCACTATCCCTCCGGTACTGCCGGAATGGAAGATGTGTTGAGTGACCTGCGGAAGTTTGAACAAATAGCGAGGAAAACCAATGAGAAATACGAGAAGGCGATGGGCAGTATAATCAAAAAATATACTGGAGCTGAAAGCACTAGCGAATATAGTTATTTGAAGGTATTTTATGAACTTGACCGTGCGCATGTCCTTCCCAACCCGCTCGGTCCCGAGAAAATGGCCGAACCAGACTTTCTCGGCATGGTGCCGAAGAAAAAGTAACATAAACTTGAGGAGTGGCTCTTGGAGAAGCATTTAAATTCTTTTTACCTAACATATACATGCCTAAGGTGGTAGTTGACACTAACTTTCTCATGTCCTCGTGCGCCCTAAAAATCGACGTCAGGGGCGGGCTTGCCGAGCTTTTCGGCGATTTCGACCTCGTCGTCTCGCGCGGGGTGAGGAGGGAGCTTGAGAAGCTCGCGTCCGGCGGGGGGAAAAGCGCTCTCGATGCGGAGGGTGCTCCCGCGTCAGGCAGGGGAAAGAAAAAATCAGGCAGCGAGGCGAGATGCGCCATTGCGCTCCTCGACGAACTCGGAGCGAGAGTCGTTGAGGACGATGGGAACGTCGACAAGTGGATTGCCGATTACTGCCCGAAAAACGGGGCAATCGCCTGCACGAACGACAGGGCCCTTGTGGCCGCGCTCAAGCGCGCCGGGGTCAGGGTTGCGTGCGTAAAGAACAGGTCGAAGATAGATTATTGTTGAATTATTGTTGAGGGTGGTCGGATGTACAGGGTTGCCACAATAAATGACGTCGTGCGGGTTCCGCCGAAATATTTCGCGTCGGAACTTTCCAACGCGGTAGTCCAGCTCCTGCGCGACAAGTACGAGAGGAACCTCGACAGGGATTTGGGCATCATACTCTCTGTTTTCAACGTTCGCGACATCAGCGACGGCTCCGTGATACACGGCGACGGTGCCTCCTTCCACAAGGTGACTTTCGACTGCCTCGTATATTATCCGGAAGTGAACGAAGTGCTTGACGGCGAAGTGACCGAGCTTGTCGAGTTCGGCCTCTTCGTGAGGATGGGCCCGCTCGAGGGCCTGGTGCACCTCTCGCAGATAACCAACGATTTCCTCTCCTACGACAAGAAAGTCCCGGCCTTCATAGGCAAGGAGAGCAAGAAAACGGTCAAGAAGGGCGATTTCGTGAGGGCGAAAATCTCCACCGTCAGCCTCAAGAATTCCATCCCTGAGACCAAGATAGGGCTCACGATGAGGCCCGAGGGCCTCGGAAAGCCCGAGTGGATGACCGAGACCCACAAGAAGGAGGAGGTCAAGAAGCCGGAGAAGAAGGAGAAAAAGGAAAAGGAGCCCAGGCAAAAGAGAGGAGAATAAAATCAAATCGAGGGCCGAGAATTCGAAAAAATGAGCATGGGGAAGCGAGAACTCGAGGTACGAACGAAAGGAGAATAAAATCAATTCGAGTTCGAGAGAAAAAGAGGAGAGAATAAACCCAAATCGAGTTCGAGAATTCGAAAAGCATGGGAAGAATAAGAATGAGGAATAAAATTTCAACAAGGTGAAAATCATGGTCGAAAAAGCCTGCAGGAGCTGTCATCTCATAATAAGCGAGGGAAGCCAGTGCCCCATCTGCGGAAGCAAGGAAATCACGGATAAGTGGGCGAGCTACATGGTCATCTTCGACCCCGAGAACTCCGAACTCGCCAAGAAGATAGGCGCGAAAATTCCGGGCAAATACGCCATAAGCATAAAGGGATAGGAAAAAAGAAGCTCCCACTGGTGCATCCGCCGCATGCGGCGGATATAAAGGGTTAGGATTGATGCTCAAGTATCTTTATAACGAGCCAGCCGTGCTTTGCGGCCGCTCCCTGGTTATATCGGACCTCCACCTCGGGATAACCGCCGAAATGTTCGCAAAGGGAACAAGGGTCGGCCCCCAG
The DNA here is from genome assembly GCA_026396425.1 of Microcaldota archaeon. Taxonomy (GTDB): domain Archaea; phylum Micrarchaeota; class Micrarchaeia; order Burarchaeales; family JAKAKT01; genus JAPLWU01. The sequence goes on from JAPLWU010000022.1 coordinate 15,948, forward strand.
GCCGAGCAGCTCGCCGGGAAAGCGAAACGCCTAATCGAGGAAAACAAGGCGAAAAGGCTTGTCATTCTCGGCGATGTAAAGCACACGGTCCCATCCCCATCCGGCGATGAAAAAAATGAAGTAGAAAGGTTTTTTGCTTTTCTACGCGAAGTTGCCGTCGAAATTGTAATCGTTCGCGGGAACCACGACGGTGGAATCGAAAAATGGGCGAGAGAGGCCGGGATAGTAGGTTCCGGGGGAGTTGTTCTGGGCGGAGTAGGATTCGCTCATGGGCATGCGTGGCCAAGCAAAGAGGTGATGATGCGAAGGAACATCGTCACGAGCCACATCCATCCGGGGATTTCCATCGTCGACAAGCTCGGCGCGAGAAATTTGCAGCCTGCTTGGGCAATTTGCGGCATTAATCCCGCAGGCGCAGCCGGGCACTACGCCCAATTCAACAAAAAACTCGAGATGACAGTAATGCCCGCGTTCAACCCGCTCGTGGGCGCGATGCCCCTCAACGAGGCGAGCCCGGAGGGAATACCCGGCCCGCTGTTCAGGAATGAAACGTTTAAATTGGATGAGTGTAAAATCTACCTCTTGGACGGGACTTGCATGGGCAACGTTTCGAATCTGAGAAAGAGGAAAAGGTGATTTGGATGGGTGGAAGAGGAAGAGCACAGCTCATCATATGCTGCTCGTGCGGCAGGAGGATGCCCAGGGACAAGGCGGTGAGGCTCGACAGGACCGTAGTCTACAGCACCGACCTGAAAACCGCGGACGACATAAAGGTTTTCGAGAGGCGGGAGAGCTACTACTGCCCGAGCTGCGGCAAGAAGAGGCACATATACGACAAGAAAAAGAACATGGCCATGAGGAAGTACAACCGTTAAATGACTGGTGAGCCCATTGGATTGTGCCAACCACCCGGAAAGGGACGCGCTTGCCAACTGCGTCAACTGCGGCAAGCCCTTCTGCGAGAACTGCCTCGAGCGCGTGGGCAAGAACTACATCTGCCTCGACTGCCTCGAGGAGGTGCTCAAGCGCTCCCTGAAGGAGCGCGCCTATGGCCGGCTCACGGCAAGGCTCGCCGTTGGCGGCGGGGTTTTCCTGACTCTCGCCGCAATTACGGTCATAAGCCAGCTCTGGTCGCTCGGGGAGGTGCTCTCATCCATGCTCGCCGACCTGGCGCTTTTTCTCCATAATCTGCTCCCCCAGCAGGTAGGAGATGCCATGGTGGCCTCCCTCATGCCAGGAACGGCCGTTGCGGGAAGGGAAAAGCTGGCGATGGCCATGGAGTTCGCAAAGGCAGGGCTCTATGCGATTGAGGGATACGGGCTTCTCATGAATCGGGGCTGGGCCTACTGGCTCGGCGTTGTCCTCTGCATCAGCATAATGACCTTCAGGTTCAACGACCTCGTTTCAGGCGCCTTCTCGAACGCCCCTCTCGCGGTCGTCATAATGTCGATTCTCGCCCCTCTCGCGCTGCTCGGCATACTCCTGACGAGCAAGCGGGACCTAATCCCATAACCGAACCGCGGAGGGGAGCGCCCCTCCCCAGTTTCAGGGTCCAATTTTTGCCCGAAGGCAAAAATGGACATCTTGTGCCCTAGCACAAGATTGTCCTCCTGACCCTCCCCCATTACCTTGCTGCTCCTGCACTTTACTTTTACCCGAGTGCAGACCTTCGCAGGTCGCGTACTGAACTATACTTAACCCGAATGGGCCAAGCTCTAGAGGTTTAAATAGACTGCTACGAACATGGAGGAGTAAATGAACAGTGGAAACTTACCATAATTCAATTTATAAATCAAGAGCGATGAAACTTTATAAGAAAGAGGGAGCATATGGACACAATGGTATTAATGCAAACCGAGAAAGCTATAGCTCAGAAAAAATTACTTAACATAAGTCATGAGAGAACTTGTGATTGTGGAGCGACGCACATAAATTGTCTGAGCGCGAAGGAATGGATAAAAAGCCAACTCGGCGTATGGGAATTTGGCTATGAAGAAAGAGATATCCGAGACAAGACTGTCCATCCTGCAACTTTTCCAATTTCGTTGGCTACTAAGGTAATCTCTTTATTCAGCCACAAGGGCGAACTCGTTGTTGATCCTTTTGTTGGAAGCGGTACTGTTCTTATCGCTGCAAGGGATTTAGGGAGAAATGCCGTTGGTTTCGACTTAAACCAAAAATACATCGAGGTATGCAACAGGAGGTTGAGCCAACAGCACTTAGAAGCAAAAACAAAACAAATTGCAGTATGTGATGATGCAAGGAATATGCCCCAGTATTTTGAAGAAAACTCTATATCTTGTCTTTTGACCTCCCCGCCGTATGCAAATCTGTTAAATCGCCAAAGAAAAAATAAGAGTAGAAGGGGAGTAGAGCGGCATAACAGTCAATATCTAAAGGTAGAACAGTACAGCCAAGACCCGCGAGACTTGGGAACGATGGACATAAACACTTTTAGCGAAGCACTTAGCGAAATCTACAAAAGCGTTCTGCCATGCCTTAAGCCCAAGGGTCACTGCGTTATAAATGTGGCCGATATGTGGTGGGAGAACCACAGAGTTCCGATTCATATTTACGTCGTTGAAGCAATGGAAAATGCGGGTTACGAACTTAGAAATACGATAATCTGGAATCGCCTTAATATCGTCAACAACATAGGGATATTCGGATGGCCGAGTAATTATATCACGATGGGAACTACGTTTGAGTATATACTTGACTTCTGGAAACCACCAAAACTATAAGATGAGAATATGACCAACACCATGACCAAAGAAGAACTCATCGAACGATTAGTCAAAATCAGGGACATGGGTTGGATCGAAAACAAGCGGCCTGGAAACGCGGGAGGCGTTGGCAATACGATCGAAGACCTTCTAGGGATAGAAGAGAATAACCTTCCAATACCAAACGCTAGGGAATGGGAGCTAAAATGCCAAAGAAGCAACACGACTTCTCTTTTAACGCTATTCCACATGGAGCCCTCCCCAAGAGCACTTAGGTTCGTTCCTCAGATCTTTTTACCGAAATATGGGTGGCCTCACGAATTAGCTGGGAGGGACTATCCTAAAGGAGAAATGAGTTTTAGACAGACAATAAATTGTACTCATACTAGTGATCGCGGATTTAAAGTTGTTGTAGACCGGGAACAAAATAAGGTGTTAGTAACGTTCGACTCAAACGGGATATCACAAGAGAACGCATCTTGGTATGACTCCCTCAGGAATAGAGGAGTAGGGGAACTGAATCCGGTTCCTTATTGGGGCTTTGATGACCTTCACCATAAGGCTGCGACAAAATTATTGAACTGTTTTTATATTCTTGCGGATAGTAAAAAGGAAAACAAGAAGGAGTATTTTTCGTATAAAACAATACGAATTTTAAAAGACTTCAGTTTCGATAATTTTCTGAAGACTTTAGAGAACGGTCATATTTTCGTTGATTTTGACGCCCGCACTGGGCATAACCACGGAACAAAATTTAGAATAAAGGCAGATAAGATACCGGACTTATACGGAACGGTTCAGGCCGTTTAAGTAACTCCGCCCACTTCAAATGAAGCGATTATACTTTTTGTGACCTCTTCCATCTTTCTTCAAAAACTTTTCGTAAGGTTGGTATAAAAGAACAGGTTAATTCCAAAGGTAGATACACCACAAAGGATTCTTTTTTACCAAGATCCTTTAACCCTTGGCCCACTATGACTAATGCGTTATCGGCGACGATGTATCGGTCGTGCAGCTCAAATGCATCTGGCAAACGTCTGAATTCGATTTTTTTAAATTCTTTTTTAAA
>JAPLWU010000047.1 GCA_026396425.1 Microcaldota archaeon
TCGACGCTGGCCATACTAATGTTCATAGCCGCAGGGGTAATCCATTTCAATGGCAAGGGGCTCGGGGCAAATAAAAAGGAGTGGACTTCTTTGCTGGTAAAGGCGTTGGCGATTGGCGGGATTATCGCGCTTCTGATTTTCCTTTTGGCGCCGTATATTATACTCATGTTTTTGAATGTCCAGTGCTCCACTCCGGAAGGTTGCGGAGTATTTTCCAAAGAATTTTATGCAGCATGCGGATGACGTGCGGCATTAAAAGTTGAAGAAGGCAACTCGAACAGCTACCGAAGCCAAAGGTATAAATACCGGGAGAGAAGATTTAGATTGGAGATGGAACGCTTGACTAGCCTGGTAGAACTCAGTATTAATATTAGGGAATTTTTGCCGCTTTTGGCGTTTTTTGCAACGATAGCAGGCTCCATAATTTCTGCGATTAGTATCGCGCCAAAATATAAAAAATATAGGGTTTATGGTTTAACATTGCTCGCCGTAGGTCTGAACATTCTTATTTTCATATGGATATTAGAGGCATGGACACCATGGCAATTCCATGAAACCGGTGCAGACGTGGTTGTTGCCGTCGTGTACCATCTAGTTTTGCTTGGGGTTATAATCTCCTGCGTATGCCTTTTGCCGAAATATAGAAAATACTGGGTTTATGGGCTGGCCCTAATAGCATTGGCGGTAGGCATATTCTTTCTTTGGTTACTGTTGTGACAAATGGGGCATTATCTCAGATAAAAATGGAGGATTGGTGGAGTTATAATAGCGGCTAGAGTTTCATCACTAATAGGGGGCGACAAGCTTCGGGCTTTGCCCGAAGATGTCCATTTTTGCCCGCAGGCAAAAATTGGAAGCCCCCCTGCGGTTCGGAGGTATATTACTCCGAAGCTGATTTTTCTCTCAATCTTAACAAGTGTTGGTATTGCCAATCCCGTTCTTTGGCTATGACAGCATCGGCATCAGAGGAATTTGCGGCCCTATAGACGGCCTGTAAGGCATAGCTTGCAGCGCCAACGGAATGGGTGGAGACATGCGCAGTCGCCACCGCTTGACCTGCGGCACGGGCAGCAGAGCGGGCCGCATTGTCCTCTCCCACTTCGCGGGCGGCTGCATGGGCATCGAGTGAGGCTTTGCGTATATCCGCCATCCTGAATATCCCTGTGCGTATCCATTTTCGGAGTGCTTGAATGGCTTTTCGGGGCCGGCCGTCTTCAGGATATTTTTCCTCAAAATATGGCAGAACACGCTGAACGCAATCGATTGCCCAGACTGCCAAGGTTTTATGGCCGGTTTTTCTCACAAGCCCTAAAATTGGCCCGACTTCGTATGTAAGCGAGAATTTTGGCCTTTTTTTTCTTGTTTCAGATTTCACATAGAATAGAGATTCGTTTGCATTTATAATTTTATAGCGGGCCTAGAGCTTCATCACTACCTTGCCGCACTCGCCGCTCTTCATTATCTGGAAGCCCTTCTCGAAATCGTCGAATTTTATTCGGTGGGTGATTATCTTGTTCAAATCAATCCTGCCGGAGCGCATGAAGGCGCGCGCCTTGTACCACGTGTCCCAGAGTTTTCTTCCGTTTATGCCGTGGATGACCGGGGCCTTGAAGACGATGTCGTTTGTCACATCAACCTCGAATGGCTTTTTGTAGATTCCGAGGAGCGAAACGCGGCCGCCTGGTTTTAGTGAATCCATTCCCTGCTTGAAGGCCTTGGGAGAGCCGGCCATTTCCAAAAAGACGTCGACTCCCTCTCCGTCGGTTTCGTTCATGACTCTTTTAACAACATCTTCTTCGCCTGCATTAAGCACGACGTCCGCGCCCATTTCCTTGGCCATTTTCAGCCGGAATTCCTTCAAATCGACAGAAATGACTTTCTCCGCTCCTGCCTGGTGGCAGAGCGCTGCCGCGCAAACGCCAATCGGGCCGCAGCCCATTATAAGTATCGTCTTGCCTGCAACCTCGCCCGAAAAGACCGTGAATACGGCATTGCCGAGGGGCTCCTGCGCCGAGAGGACTTCTGGAGAAATTTTGGGGTCATTCTTCCACGCCGTGTTCTCGGGAACCACGTGATAGTCGGAGAAGCAGCCGGTGGTGTCCACGCCGCGGAGTTTTACGTTCTTGCAGATGTGGGCATCGCCCGTTCGGCATTGGTAGCAAAGGCCGCAGTAGAGGTGGGTCTCGCCGCTTATCAGGTCGCCGATTTCGAGGCTGGTAACGTCCCTGCCTTTTTCGATTACTTTTCCGCAGAACTCGTGGCCTATGATGATGGGCGGGGGGACGCGCTTCTGCGACCACTCGTCCCAGTCGTAAATGTGAACGTCGGTTCCGCAAATCGAGGCCGCGAGAATTTTCACGAGAACGTCGCGGGGGCCCGGCGTCGGAACATCGGCCTGCTTCATGACTAGGCCCGGCGCCGGCTTTTCCTTGAAAATCGCGCGCATCTTTTCGGCCATCAAAATCACCTACAAGATTTAGGTTTGGGCATAAAAGATTTAATAACTAGCCCTCGAAGTCATATCGTAAGCCAACGTATTAACGAATCAACCAGGGGGGGAATTCCTATGTCGAAGATGGACGAGTTCATGGGCGCCGAGGTCAAACGCCTTAAGGAAGCGGATTTGGACTGGAAAATTCACGTTCTCGGGAGCGCCTCTCTTCCCCATTCCGTGGTGGACGGGAAGCAGGTGCTCATGCTATGCTCGAACAATTACCTCGGGCTCAGCAACCACCCCAAGCTCAAAAAGGCGGCCATTGACGCGGTCGAGAAATACGGCGCGGGCTCGGGCTCGGTGCGGGCGATTGCCGGAACGATGAAACTGCATATTGACTGCGAGAAAACGCTCGCCAACTTCAAGGGAACCGAAGCCGCCCTTCTTTTCCAAACTGGTTTCATGGCCAATAGCGGGATGATTCCGCAGATTGCGGGCGAGGGCGATTTGATAATCAGCGATGAGCTGAATCACGGGAGCATAATAGACGGAGTTAGGTTGACGAAAGCCGAGAGGGGAATTTACAAGCACAAGAACATGGAGGATTTGAGAAGAGTATTGGAGGAAGCGAAGAAGAAAAATTACGGAAAGATTTGGATTATTACGGACGGGGTTTTCAGCATGGACGGCGATATCGCCCCGATGCCGGGAATTGTCAAATTGGCGCAGGAATACGGCGCCATGACTTACGTTGACGATGCGCACGGCGATGGAGTTCTTGGAAGGAACGGCCGCGGGATTGTCGACCACTTCGGGCTGCATGGGAAGGTCGATATCGAGATGGGGACTTTCTCGAAGGCCTTCGGAGTTGTGGGAGGGTTCATCTGCGGGAGCGCAACGATGAGGGAGTATGCCCTGAATAAGGCGAGAACCTTTTTGCTTACTGGCTCGCACCCGCCCGCAGTCGTAGCGGCGTGCAAGGCCGCCATTGAGGTGCTAGACGAGGACCCGAGCATAGTTAAAAAATTGTGGGAGAACACGAAATATTTCAAGGGGAAGCTCAAGACGATGGGATTCAATACCGGCGAGAGCGAGACGCCAATCACTCCAATAATAGTTGGGGAGAGTTCGAAAGCGCAGAAGCTGAGCCTCATGCTGTTCAACGAGGGGGTGTTCGCCCTGCCAATCATTTTCCCGATGGTTGCCAAGGACAAGGCGAGAATCCGCACGCAGGTGAGCGCTGCGCTCACGAAGGGGGATTTGGATTTCGCGCTCGAGAAAACCGAAAAATGCGGGAAGGAACTAAAAATAATAAATTAAAAGCTCGAGGAGTGCGAGAGGGAATTGAGAATAATAAGTTAATTCGTATCGTTGCTTTGGAGGAGTTCGTACTCGAGAAAATCGAGGAGCGAGAGGATGAGTTGAAGATTGTTTCGTATTCGGTATCGTTGCTTTGGAGGTGTTGATGGATGGTGCTTGAGGGAGTTTTCAGTTCGATGGGCTACGTCACGCGCAAGGAGTACGACGACCTGCACAAGCTTCTCGACATGGAGTTCGTGAGGGGCAAGAAGTTCCGCGAGGACAGGAACGCGGAGATTGAGAGGCTCATGAAAGTCGAGGGGGACTTGAAGGGGGAAATCGACGCGATGCGCGGGGAGCTTGCGGGCGAGCAGAAAGCCAAGGCAAGATTGATTAACGAAATAGAGAGCGAGAGGAGGGAGAGAGGGGAGCTCGAGAATGCCATGAAGCAC
>JAPLWU010000078.1 GCA_026396425.1 Microcaldota archaeon
GCCTGAAATCGCAACGGATTGGCCCGGGTCTGAGGCCGAGCAGCGGAGCAGGGCCGTTGTCTGAGATGGCGGGAGGTTTGTGAAAGTCGCTGTTATTATTGAAGAGGCCGGGCCGATTAGCGAGGAGGGATTTGCTGAAAGGGAGCATGTTGAGGGAATGGGTTTGGGGTTGTTGGTCACGTTTGCCGAGCAGTATGCGGTCGAAGCCGAAGATGAGGCGAGGTAAGTTGTTGTTGAGAAGACTTCTGGATAGTTGCAAGAACGAGTGGCGGCTCCACTTACAATTTGGACGGCCTGCCCCAAGTCCGAGTCAGAGCATTTTATTGTTGCGGTTGTCTGCGAGGGAGGGAGGTTTGTGAAAGTCGCTGTTATTATTGAAGAGGCCGGGCCTGTGATTGAGAGAGGGTTGGCAGAGAGGGAGCATGAAGGAGAGCCCGTAACGGTCACATCCGCATTGCAGGAGTAGTAAGTTATGCAGTTTGGCGTTAAGTCCGATAAGGATGCTGCGGATGTCGGTGAAGTTGCACTTGCCTTTACGTGGCCGCTTCCGGGATGGTCCTGCGCCGTGAGGGTTGAGGAAACGAAGGGTAGCAGGTGACCGCGTTGTGGTAGGAGTCGAAGCAGGAGAGCGAGAAGGACTGGAGAGCCGATGGGGCGAGCGAGGCAGATGACGGCGAGATTGCGCATTGGGACGGTGAGGCGGCCAATACGTCAAACGTGGCGGAGCAGGAGAATTTTCCCGAGGAGGCGGTCACGGTTCTGCCTGATGCGGGCGTTGTCTGCGCGGTGAAGGTTGAGGAGGGCGAGAGCTGGGGCGAGGTGGTTGCGGGCGACATTGTCCCGCCACTGGTGGTCCACTCAAGGTAGGGGCACGGGAGCTCGGTGCCATCCAGCTCGCAGTGCGCGGCTATTGAAGTGAACGAGCCGACAGCAGTAGTGAAAGACGACGGGACGAGGTAGCAGGAGGTGGGCGTGGCCTGCCGCACCGTAACCGCGCCGAGGGAGATGTTGAGCGTTCCGTTGTGCGTTACCCCGCAGTTCACTGCGGAGGAGTAGGTGAAATTCGAATAAAGCGCGTATCCGCCTTCAGTACCGGGAGCGGTAACCGCTCCTGCGAAAATCTTTGAAGAGCCGCGGGGCACGAGCCATATGCCGTCAATCGGCGAGAGGAAGCCGTAGAAGCCCGTCGGGGATGAGTATACTTCGAGCGGGCTTGGCACGATTGCAGCCATATCCCCGTTATTCGAAACCATTACCGAAACCGAAACCTCCCCGTAGGGGGGTATCTCACCGGGAGTTATCGACTGGGCCGAGTAGGTGAGGCTGGGCCCGGAAAGGCAGCACATTGCTTCGTAATCCGAAGCTGCCGAGGCTGCCAGTGCCAGAAGCAAGGCGAGGACGATGGTCGCATGAAGGCGCGTCAGCATTCCGGATACCTCGCTATTTTTTTGTATTTTGGAGTATTTATGCCCTTTCATTTGCGCCTCAGGCGCCAAGCAAGGAGCGCGGCAATGGCGAGGATTGCAACGATGAAAAACAGGGTCGGGTCCGTCTTCTCCGGCGGCTTTTGTCGGGAGGGAACGGACACGCCTGCTGCCTGCGAAAGCCCGGATGCCGTGGTGATTCTCAGCCAGTATTGGCCGGGCTCAAGCTCGAGATAGCCCGAAATTTCGCCCGTGAATTGGAGGTTCCTCGATTCAACGACCATGTCGGAGGAGTTGATGACGTAGAGGGTCGCGTTTGCCCCGAGGGGGAAACCCAAATCGTCGTGTAATTTGACGATGTAGCTTGCGCCCCCCTCCCACTGGGAGGTGGACAGGGACAGTTTTTTGGTTCCGTAATACTCCGAGTAATCGAAATCAACGGAGACCGAGTCGAGCAGCCCGCTCGCAGAAAATATTTCGGCCCTCAGCTTCCCTTTTGTGAAAAGCGTTTGCGGCGAGAAGGGAACACTCAGGGAAGCAGGCGAGGAAGACAGATTAACATCGTAAATTCCTTCAAGCAGGAGGTTTCCACCATCGCCGAGTTCAACTCTTATTTTCGCGGGAATTGCATTCGCCGAATCCGCGGGCTCCGGAGCCGAAAGCTGGAAGCACAGGTCTACCGTCGCATTCTGGCCGGCGGCGATTGGAAAATCGCTTAGGCCCGCGTAGGAAAAGTCCGCCTTCTCGCCTCGAATGCGAATCGGTATGTAAAGAAATTCTTTCGAGTCCTCCCATTCGAGCGTCAGTTTCGTGAGATAGGTTGCGGGCGGGAGCTGGCCGAACTCGAACCAGAAGAGCCTCGTGCCGTTGGCTGGCAGGAGGATGAATTCGGAACCGGATTTGTCCGCGCCCTGGACCGCGCTGAGGAGCGGGCCCGAGAGCCCTTCCTGAACCCCGAGGAGTTGTTCGTTTTTCATCTCCTCCCAGTCGAAAAGTTCATAGGCGACCCTGGCTCCGCGTTCCGGCCCCTCGTTTATTATCGGAACTTCGACGTAGATTGCCTCGCCGTCTTCGAACGCCGTGTCGAGGGAGCCCATCCTGCCGAAGCCAGGCTTGCCAGAAATGCGTATTCCATCCGTATCGAAATAGGCGCGCCTTGCACTCATGCCGTATTCCCGCTCCAGAACTTCGAACACGAGCGACGGCTGCGGCATCAGAGGCGAGTCGCCGACTTGGAACTGGCCCTCATAGAGGTAGAGGTCAGCCTGGTAAAATCCGCTGGACGCCGAGTCCGGCACTTTCCATTCAAAGGAGAAGTTTTGGCTCGAGCCCTTTTTCAGATTCGCTTTTTCCCCGAGGTAGAAATCGTCAATGACGGGGTAGTAGCGCACGGCGCTCCAGCCGTCCATGTAGCGGATTTGCACGCGAACCGCTCCGTTATTTATTTGCTTTTGATTCGCGGAGAGAACGAACGAGAAACCAATCATGTCGCCCTGGGAAGCGGTGTAATTGGATGTGGAGAGATTCGATATTGCCGCGGGCGAATCGGCTTGGCATTGGGCGAAGGCCACGCTGGAGAGGGCGAGCAGCATGAAGAATGAAAAAACTGTTTTTCGCGTCTCGGCCATGACGGCACCTCGCATGCAGATTATTATGCGCGCTACACGATATATTAGTATTTACTAGTATTCCCTGTTTATGAGGAAGTCGCCGAGAGCGAGCAGATTCGCGCTTGACTTGTTTTTGGGCAGAATTGAGAGCTGTTTTTTGGCATCGCCGACCATGGTCCTGGCCCCGCGGATTGCATACTCGATAGAGCCTGCGCGCCGCATTATCCCGATTGCCCGTTTGATGTCCGGCTGGCTGCGGGTATTCGAGGAAAGGATGCGGACGAGTTCCGCGGATTCTTTTTTCGGGGAATGCCGCATTGCGTGTATTACCATGAGGGTGCGCTTGCCTTCTGTTATGTCCCCCCCGATTTCTTTTTTGTAGACCTTCTCTTCGCCAATGAGATTGAGGATGTCGTCCTGTATCTGGAAGGCAACGCCTACGGCCGTGCCGAATTTGCGGAGCGCCTCCGCCTGCTTTTTCGTGCCGCCCCCTATGACGGTGCCGGCCTCGCAGGCCGAGCCAATGATGGCGCCGGTTTTCTTTTTGGCCATGGCGAGGTAGTCCGCCTCTCCGATATCCCACCGCTTCCCCCTTATCCAGTTGAGTTCTGTGCCCTGCCCGTTAAGGACTTCGATGAAGGAGGAGGTCAAAATTTCGCGGACCGAGGCGGGTTCGAGATTGCCAAGGTATCTCATCGTGTAGAGGAGCATACCGTCGCCCGCATTTATCGCGACCGGAATTCCGTATATCCTGTGGAGGCAGGGCTCGCCCCTGCGAAGCTCCGAATCGTCCTCTATATCGTCATGAATAAGCGTGAAGTTGTGGAAGAGCTCGATGGTGGCCGCGGCCTGGAGCGCGTCAAGCTTTCTGCCCCCGACGGCCTCGCATGCGGTGAGGCACATTGCGGGCCTGAAGCGCTTTCCGCCCCGCCTAAGCAGTTCCCAGATGACGCCATATACCTCGCGGGGCTTCTCGCCGGGCGGGATGATTTTTGCGATCTGGCGGTCGACCAGCGGCGCATCGCGGGCGAGAAGGGAAATAATGTCCTCGTTTCCTCCCATGGTTTGATTTTTCCGAGTTGTTTTAATAAATGTTGTTTCAACCGCACTCGCGGCTGCTCGAACGGGCTACTTTATCGAATTTAATTTTTTTTGTTTTCGTTTTCGATTTTGGTTTCGCTTTTGTTTTCGGTTTCGAGTATCGAATTTCCTTTTTTTTATTTCTTTTGGTTTCGTTTTCGTTTCCGAGATGGCGAGGGGATAATTAATGTTATTAAGAGTGGGTTCGAAGAGTTTGAGCGTGAGAGCGATACTTGCGGCAGCCGCAGTGCTCCTGTTGGTTGGATTCGCGTCCGCATTCGACATAATGAAACTGCGGGAGATAGACGCCGCCGCCGTTTCAGACTACCCGGACATCGCGCAGATGAAGGAGGAGACGCTGCTGCTTTACTATTACGACGAGAACGAGAGCGCGGAGTTTGGGGATTTCGCCGGGATTGTTTATGATTACGCCGGCGAGTTCGTCTCGCAATACAAGACGTATGACGGAGGGGGGGCGCCCGAATTCGGCAGGCTCCGCGCACTGCTCACCGGCCTCGAGAGCGTCGACTGGGGACTCCCGCTTTCAGGCAGCATCGTGAAGCACGCGGCCGATTCCTTCTCGGAGTTCGTGAACGATGCGGCGGACAGGGAGGCGGGCAGCGCAGAGAGGGACGAATCGACGAGAATCAGGATATTGCGCTACGGGAGGGCCGCCACCTATTACGAGGCGGCCGGGAACGATGCCGAGGCCGCATTGGTGAGCGGGAAGCAGGCCGAACTCGAGCGCGCCTACAACGAGGACATGACCAGGGCAGGGGAACTCGCTGACGAGGGGAGGGCCTTCTTCGATTCGGCGCTTGGGGCGGGGAATTCGCTCTTCGGGGCGCAGGCATACGCCGACCTCATGAGGGCCGGCGCAGACTACAGGGCGGCCATGGCCCTCTACCTCAGGCACGGGGAGGGAGAGATGGCCGGAGAGGCAGGGCAGGGGAACGCGGCCGCGGCAGAGTTCGCGGGCAAGCTGGCCGGCGGGGCAATGGCCTTCGCCGCGCTTTTCGCCATCCTCGTGTTTGCGGTTGCAATCCGGATTGCACGCCTCGCCATGGCCTGGTGGGGCGACGAATACGACGAGGGGCTGGGGGATGAGATGATATGAGAAGCGTCTGGCTTGTCGCGCTTGTTGCTTTCGCAATCTGCTGCCAGGCGGAGCTGACAATAGGAACCCCCAGAACGATTCCCGGCGTAGTGAGCGTGGCCACCGATGAGATTTCATTCTCCTGGAGTACGAACAAGGCTGCCTTCTCGTCTTTCACGTGCACAGGGGCGGGCACTGCCATTAACTACCCGGGGGGCGAGGCTTCGGTCCTGCACAATTACTCGACCGCCATCAATTTCAGCAGCGAGGGGATGGTGGCATGTAAATTCAGCGCCGTGGCCGGAAACGAAAGTGCTGAACTGGAATTCGAATTCGAGGTGCGCTGCGTCGGAGTCAGGCTCGGCCTGTCGCAGGACAAGCTCGATGCGGCCGCCTATTTCAACAGGCCGAAGGGAAGCGGACCCTACGTTATTGTGAAGCAAATCGGGGTCGAGAACCTGTGCGTTGGCGCGGCAGTGACCCCGAGAACGACGGTTAGCGCTCCGGCGGCCATGCGGCTGGCGGTTTCCGGGGGGGCTGTCCAATCCGCGGACTACACCCAATACGGCATAGACATAACCGTGCCGGACGACACGCCGGAGGGGAACTACACCGCGAGGGTGGGCTTTTCCGCAAACGGGAGTTCGGTGACCCTTCCCATCAGCATAATCGTAAAGTGGCCCGGCCCGGTCCTCAACATAACGATGCCGCATTTCGGAAACGTGAAATCCGGCATCCCGACCGTGAAGGGCGCATCGGTAAAAGAGGTCATGGGCTACAGGGCCGCCTCGAACGCCAAGTGCGTCGTGAGGGTTTCCGGGCAGGAGCCAGTTGAGACAAACCTCGGCGGGATTGCGCCTTTCGGAAAGTCCGCATGCAACGTCTCGGTGAGCCCGCCCGGGACGGGGGCGAGACCGGGCACCTACGGGATTCAGGTCGCTGTTTCTTCGGATAATGCAGGCAGCTTCGGGCTCGAGGACAACTACACCGTCCCGATTCCGGACGCTGCCATTTCGCCGTCAGTCCTCGACTTCGGGGACGTGACTTTCGAGGGCGGGCTGACCGAGGCGAAGGCCGGCCTCATAGTTTCTGAAATAGGCGGCTACACGCCTATCGAGGGGATAAAATTCGTGGTGGCGGATGGGGAAAGCGGATGGCTGACGCTGCCGGATTGTGTGAGGGTAGAGGCCGGCTCGAGGGTCGAGTGCGTGTTCGTGCTGCGCCTGCCGGAAAGGGCGAAGCTCGGAGAGAAGAAGTGGAAGCTGACCTTCTCGGCGGCATATGTGAAGAACAGGACCGTCGAGGCGGTCGCGAACATATATTTCTTCGGGCTCGAGGCCGCGATTGACGACCTGCGGGCCGCGGGCACATACCCCGCGGCAAACAGGTTCCCGGAGTTCGGGGATTTCGCGCGCGCTTCAATCGGCTTCCTCTCAGGATTGAAAGGCGAGGAGATGGGCAGTGCCGAGCTGGTTGGCGCGATATCGGTCTATGGGGGCGCGAGGGCGCTCCTCATGCAGATAGACGCGGCAAACGCCGCGGCCGGCTCCGGTGACTACGAAAGGGCGAGCGACGAGCTGCTCGGGGCCAGATTCGCCCGCGAAAAGATAACCGTCGGGATGAGCGTTGGCGGAAGAAAGCTACAAAGCATCGCCGACGCGGCCGGGCTGCCCGGGGCTCTTGAGAGCTTGTGGAACGCGAGCCTGGGCGCGATAGGGAACGAAACGGCACTGAACGCCGAGGAGGTTGGGAAAACGGACTATTCGAAGGCATCGGCAATCTACAAAAATCTTGCGGACCTGTTTGGGAATGCCGATTACGAGGCGAGGGGCCAATATTTCGGGGACAAGGCAAATGAGGCAATCGGGACTGCGGCCCTCCACGTTGCCGAGGGAAAGGGCGACCTGGATTCGGCGAGGGGAGAAACCGTTTTTGTGAACCGCTATAGGACGGTCATAAGCCCCTTCTCGTATGACGCAGTGAAGGCCGCCTATGAAAAAGCGGCCGCGCACTACGAATCCGCATCGGCCGCATACGGGCTCGCCGGAAGGGCGAACGAGAAGGAGATTGCAGGGCAAGCCGCGGAGGAAATCCGCGCCGAGGCCGGGCAGGTCGGGACCGCGTTCTTCGTGATTCTCGGGGGCGCCGTGGCGTTTGTTGGCGCCCTCATATTCCAGGTAGCCACGGGGATGCAGAGGTACGCCGAGGACGAGGAGGAGGAAAGCCTCGGGGACGTTCTAGTAGAATGAAATATAAAATCGAATGAAATAACTATCGGCTTAGTTGGATCTCGAGAAGGAGTTAGTTGTTTTTCTATTCTGCCGCGAGTCGTATGTCTTCAGCCCTTACGGTCGCCCTTTTCGCGTGTTTGGCAAGTATCACGGCCCTCTTGCAAATAATGGATGCGTGGTCCTCGAGCATCTCAGCCAGGGCCATGGCCGCGCTCCTGCCAACTCTGACCGCGCCGCATTTTTTGATGAGCCTCTCCATTGGCGCGACGGGTATGCAAGACATGAGCAGATTAACCACTCGGTTGTTTTAATATGTTTCGCGGAGGAACCATAGCATGGCCTCGCTGCTGAAGACGGAACTTGCCCCGAGGGATTACCAGCTGGCCATAGCAGAGACGGCGAAAAACAAGAACACGCTGGTCGTTTTGCCGACCGGTCTGGGGAAAACGCTCGTTGCGATGCTCGTGATGGACGCATTCCTGTCGAAGGGCGGAAGATGCGTATTCCTCGCGCCCACGAAACCGCTCGCCGAACAGCACCACAAGACCTTCAAAACCAATTTCGCGCTTGGCGAGGAGGAAGTCGCATTGCTGACCGGCGCTATTCCGGCGAAAAAAAGGGCCGCCGTTTGGAAAACGGCGAAAATCGTTTCGGCCACGCCCCAGACGATGGAAAACGATTTGAAGGGCAGAAGAGTGGAGCTGTCCGCTTACTCGCTCGTCATTTTTGACGAGGCGCACAGAACGGTTGGAAAATACGCTTACACTTACGTGGCGAGGAAATGCGCCGAGGCGGGAACACGGACGATGGCCCTTACCGCTTCTCCGGGCTCGCGGAGGGACAAGATAGAGGAGATAATGAAAACTCTTGGCATCGATGCTGCCGAGATTCGCTCCGAGCAGGATGACGACGTGAAGGAGTACGTGCAGCCCCTTGAAACGAAGTGGATTGAGGTGGAATTGCCGCCGGAATTCAGGCGAATATGCAATGAACTGGGAGACATGATTTCTGAAAGAACAAAATATTTCACGAAACTTGGCCTTCTGCCCTCGCACACGAAACACTTGGGGAAGCGGAAACTCCTCGAACTCCGCCCAAGGCTGGTGAGGGCGACAGGAGGGTGGAAGTACATGGCGCTCTCGAGGTATGCGGAGCTGTTCAACCTCGTGCACGCGCAGGAGCTCATTGAGACGCAGGGCGCCGGAACTTTTGTCGAATTCTTCAAAAAAATGGGGGCGAGGGAGACGAAGAGTAAAGCGGTAGTGAGAATATTGGGGAACGAGACGATACGAAGAGCGATAACTATCGCAAGCGCCTCGCAAATCGACCACCCGAAAATCGGGAAATTGCTCGAAGTCGTAGAACAAAGAAAAGGAAAAACATTCATCGTGTTCGTGCAGTATAGGGTGCAGATAAAAAGGGTAGTTGAAGAATTGAATCGGCTTGAGGGCATACGCGCAATCCGCTTTGTGGGAAAACGCGAGGGCGTTTCCGCGCAGGAGCAGAAAGAAACGATTGAAAAATTCCGGGCGGGCGAATTTAATGTCCTCGTGGCAAGCTCCATTGGCGAGGAGGGCCTTGACATCCCTTCGGTCGACTGCGTGATTTTCTACGAGCCTGTGCCTAGCGAAATACGGATGATACAACGAAGGGGGAGAACTGCGAGAGCGAAGGCGGGCGAGGTTATTTTTCTCATTACGAAAGACACGCGCGACGAAGCCTATTACTGGGTTGCGAAGCACAGGGAGAAGCAGATGAAGCACATAATAGGCTCGATGAGCGGGGGGAAACAGAAAAAAGAGGGTAGGAAAGGGCGCGAACCGGAGGAAAAAACCGAAAAGCACGGACCCGCGCAGGAGCACGGACGCGGGCAGAGAAAAATCACCGACTTCTTTTCCTAGAGAGTAATGGGACCACGCTCCGAACGAAACAAAGCGAAACCTCGCCTTCGAGGGCGCTTTGCGCTCGACCAATTCGAGCGAAGCTCGAATGGTCCATTTGTCGGAGCGCCGACAAATTGGAGCGCAACTGTTTTTTTATGTTTTTTATTTTTTTCCGTTTTGGCTTTGCGAGAGCGAACGTATGACTGATTTATGAATGTTTTGCGCAATATTGAAACGATGATTCCGGACGAGAAGGGGCTCTCGGAAAGCGAGGCGCGCGAGCTGCTCGAAAAATACGGGGCCAATGAGCTGAAGGGCAAGGCGAGAAAATCTGCGCTGGCGCTTTTCCTCTCGCAGTTCAACAACATACTGCTGATTCTTCTTATACTCGCGGCCCTTGTCGCCATCGTAGTGAGCGACGAGATGCTTGAACCGATTGCCATCTTCGCCGCGGTCCTTATTAGCGCGACAATCGGCTTCGTACAGGAATACCGGGCCGAGGACGCAATGGAATCGCTGAAGAGGATTGCACCCATGAGGGCGAGGGTCATGCGCGAAGGGAAGGACGTCATGATACTCGCGCACGAGCTCGTTCCAGGCGACATCGTAACGCTCGAGGCGGGAGACAGGGTGCCGGCGGATTTGCGCATACTATGGGCAGTCAACCTGCGGGCGGACGAGTCGGCGCTCACAGGCGAGTCCGTTTCCGCCGGGAAGTCCGAGAAGGGCAGCCCGTCCGAAGGCGCGCTCTACATGGGGACCACCATCACGCACGGGAGGGCCATGGCGCGCGTCGTCTACACCGGTATGAGAACCGAGATGGGGAAGATAGCGCAGAGCCTTACCGGGGAGGAGGGGCCAACGCCTCTCCAGAGAACGCTCGACTCGCTGGGCCGGCAAATCGGAATCGCCGGCATCGCGCTTTGCGTCATATTCTTTGTCTGGGGGCTGGCGAGGGCCGAAGACCCCACGCGCATGCTCATACTCGCGGTGAGCCTCGCCGTTGCCGCGGTTCCGGAAGGCCTTCCGACCACCGTCGCAATAACGCTCGCAATAGGGATGCAGCACATGGCGAGGAGGAACGCAATCGTGCGGAGACTGCCGGCCGTGGAAACGCTCGGCTCGGTTACGGTCATATGCTCGGACAAGACCGGGACGATAACCAAGAACCAGATGACAGTGAGAAAGCTGTTTATCGACGGGAAAATATGCGAGGTGACTGGCGCAGGTTATACGGAAAGCGGAAAAATCGCATGCAAAAAAACCAAAACTCTCGAAACGCTCGTAAATGCCGCGGTGCTCTGCAACTATTCGAACGTATCCTCAACCGGGGCGGTGACCGGCGACCCGATGGAAGCGGCCTTGCTGGTGCTGGCAGGCAAGGCCGGGGAATCCGCAGCCGACATCCGCACCAGGAACCCCATGATAACCGAGAAGGCCTTCGACTCGGAGAGGAAGATGATGACGACCATCGACCGCGTTGGGGGCGGGGCCGTTGCCTTCACCAAGGGGGCGCCCGAGCGCCTTCTCTCAAAGTGTTCGCGGGTGATGGTCGAAGGCAGGATTTCGAAGCTGACGAAGGAGGAGAAGGGGAGGATACTGCACGTGAATTCGGAACTCGCATCCTCATCACTCCGCGTAATTGCATTCGCGTCCAGGGAACTGAGGGGCGTCGAGGAAGAAGCCGAAGTGGAGCATGACCTTGTCTTCCTCGGTCTCGCGGGCATGAGCGACCCGCCGAGGGATGAGATAAAAGAGGCCGTGGCAACGTGCAGGCGCGCGGGCATACGCCCCGTAATGATAACCGGGGACAACGAGCAGACCGCACGGGCGATTGCCATTGAGATAGGCCTGCTCGAGACGGGCATGAAGGTTATAACCGGCGAAAAACTGGATGTAATGAGCGACAGGGAGCTGAGGAACGTCATCAACTCGGTCGCGGTCTATGCCCGCGTATCGCCCGAGCACAAGCTGAGGATCATTGATGCGCTAAAGGCGAAGAAGGAGATTGTCGCGATGACCGGGGACGGGGTGAACGACGCGCCCGCGCTTAAGAGGGCCGACATCGGGGTCGCAATGGGAACGGGCACTGACGTCGCAAAGGACGCTTCCGAGATAGTTCTCACGGACGACAATTTCGCAACGATTGTGAAGGCCGTCGAATACGGAAGGAACATATTCGACAACATAAGGAACTTCGTGAGGTTCCAGTTTTCGACCAATATCGCCGCCCTGTCGATAATGTTCATCTCGCCGTTCCTTTCCCTGCCGCTCCCGCTGCGCCCAATCCAAATCCTGTGGATAAACGTCATAATGGACGGCCCGCCGGCGCTTGCGCTCGGGCTCGAGCCCTCGACGAAAGACGTGATGGGCAGGCCGCCCCGCAACCAGGAAATGGGAATCCTTTCTGGAATAGGGCCGAGCATACTGCTGACCGGAATCCTGATGACGGCGGGCACGCTTTTTATTTTGTGGTCAGAGCCGTCCGGCACACCGGACCTCGCGAAGCGCGCGCTCACCATGACGTTCACCGCCTTTGTCGTTTTCCAGCTCTTCAACGCGTTCAACTGCAGGTCAGAGAGGCGCTCGCTGCTCTCCAAGCCGCTTTCGAACACGTTCCTGCTTGCCGCGGTTTTCGCGTCCGCGCTCCTCCAGCTGCTCATAATCTACAACCCGCTCCTCCAGCAGGTCTTCCATACCGTTCCGCTTTCGGCGGGCGACTGGGTTAAGATAATTGCCGTGGCCTCGACGATAATAATCGCGGAGGAAATCAGGAAACTCCTGGCCCGCAGGAACGAATCCAAAAGATGAACAAACGGGACTGGATGAACCGAAACTCGAGAAACGACTGCTCGAGGAAAAGAATCCGAAAAAAGAAAGAGGATATGGAATGAATTGAAACTCGAAACGAGATGGTTGGTTGAACGAATCCAAAAAAACAAGGAAAGAGAATGAAACGAATTCGAAAAACTGGATGGATAGAATAAATGAATGAACTCGAAGCTCGAAACGTAATGGTTTGGTGGGATGAATTCGAAAAGACAGATGGATTGAAGCTCGAAAGTTTGTTGTTGGTTTGATGAATCCTGAAGCAGTTGCGCACAACCTTGTTCGCCAGATGAGGAAATTCCTTTCTGCAAGCGGCCGCGTGGGAGGGGTTTTGGGCCTGAGCGGAGGCGTTGATTCCACGGTTGTCGCAAAGCTGGCGGCCATCGCACTTGGAGAAAAAAACGTCTGCGCGCTCGTTTTGCCGGCGGCAACTACGGACAAGAAGGATGTCAAGGACGCGGTGCGTTTCGCCGAATCGCTGGGAATCGAGTATTATGTTTCGGATATTTCGGGTGCGGTTTCCGCGGCTCGTAAGGCGTCACCCAAAAAAGCAGGGGCACGCCCGAAAATTTGCGATGGGAATTTGACGGCGAGGATCAGGATGGCTCTACTGTACGACACGGCCGCGAAAAAAAACTATGTTGTACTCGGGACTTCGAACCGCTCCGAACTACTCCTCGGCTACTTCACGAAATACGGAGATGGCGGTTCGGACGTTCTCCCAATCGGCGCGCTCTACAAGACGGAGGTTTACGAACTCGCAAAATACCTCAAAATACCCGCGGCAATCGTAAAAAAAGCCCCGTCCGCCGGCCTGTGGCCGGGCCAGACCGACGAGGGGGACATCGGCATGCCATACAAAAAAATCGACGGGATTCTGCGAAAGCTAATGGCCGCCACCGAATCCGGCAAACCGGCAAGGGAAACGAAGGAATTGAAAAAAATTTCCAGGATGGTCGAGTCAAGCAGGCACAAAAGGAATCTCCCGCCGATTCTGGAGCCGTATACGAATTTATAAATATTGGATGAGTAGGAATGAGTATGCAGCGTTTGGGGGGGAACGGTCGCACGGTATTGATACATGAAGGGAACTTTTTCTCAAGATTGTCTAGGCGGGAGCCGAAAGCGAGGGAGCCGGTAATGCTCACTGAGCAAGAATTTGCTGCGCGTATCCGAAAGGCATTGTTCAAAGAAGTAAGGGGGTTGATTCCTGACGCTAGCATCGCCTGGGTTATGGATGATTTAAAGAAAAACCCAGGGTATGGGCCGGACCTTCTGACAAAGGAGCTTGCTTTTTCCTTTGCGAAAATGCTAAGCCACGCCTACTACTGGGCGGATGGAAGATACGGGGCAGAAGTCGTTTCTGAGCTTGCCGGAATCGTTAGGGACAAAAATTTCAATCCAAGGACGATGATGCGCCATGTCGAAGAACAGTGCACGCATCCCGCCCCCCAATACCAGGCGAAAATTTTGCATGGAATTGGGATGTTCCTAGATTCCAGCGGCTTTGGGGAAAGCTGGATGTCTCGCGAAAACGTTTATCTTATCTCGGATATAACAGCGAGGATAGCCTCGAACTGGTCTGGTGATTCAAAGGAGGAGATGTTCGCCGAATTCCACGGGCTACTTGCGAAGGAGCGGTTTAGCCCGCCAATGCTCCATGACATCTATTTGATATGCGGGAACTATCGTGAGAGCGGTGTTGGAAGGGTCCTCTCGCAATACGGCAGGGTTATTGAAAACGAGGGGTTCGATGTTGCACGCATGGGGGAGCGGGTTAGGCAAATCCTAACCGGGAGCAATGAAGATAGGGCACTACTCCTTGGGGTTTTTGAGCGAGAGTTAGATGAAGTCGGAGCTCACGCTGGCGCTAGCCCCCGAGCCTAATGTAGAAGATATATGCGGCGCCAGCGACCATGAGGGCCCGAGGATTATGTACGGCTTTCATGGATACGTATTCAATACAAAAACGTTTTAAAGATGGCCGGGCGAGTCTGCCTCATGGGCCTGGAAGCTGAGGTTTCGGCGAAACTTGGGGAAGCGCAGGCCAGGAAACACGCGGCCTCGGCAATGGATTCCGTCGGCAAGAAGCGGAAGGCGCTCGGACTTGACGAGGATGCGATGGCAAAAAAGCTCAGGGGAACGAAGGATGATGCCATCGGGCGGATGGACGAGCTCTGGAAACAGGCGAAAACAAATTTCGAGAGAAGTGGCGCCCAGGTATATTTCGTTGACGATGCCGAAAAGGCACTTGAAAAAATCAGGGCGATAGTTGGAGGGGCTGGTGGGACGAAAATCGGGGAGATGGTTGGGAAAGCGGGTAGGGCAAGCGACAACGCAATAAGAATTGTAAAATCGAAATCGAATACCTGTGATGAGATAGAGATATTTGAAATCGAGAAAGCGAAAGTGATTGGGGGCAAGCGAATAACGCTGACCGAAACCGACACTGGGGATTTCATCGTCCGCATGCTCGGAGAGAAGGAGACGCATCCGGTTTTGCCGGCTGCCCACATAACCAACGAAAGGATAGCCACCGCAATCTCGAAAAAATACGGAAAAGGAAAACGAGTTAAGCCTGAAACAAAGGCGATTGTTGACGCAATAGCCCAAATCGTTCGTGAGGCAATCGTGAACGCGGATGTCGGCATAACGGGCGCGAATGCCGTGACCGCCGAGGGGAATATCGTGATTCTGGAGAACGAGGGGAACATTTCCCTTGTGAGCAGGATGCCGAAAAAACACGTGGTTTTGGTGGGAATCGAGAAGATAGTGCCTGCAATCGAGGACGCCTTGCTTGTTGCGAGATGCGCTTCTGCCTGGGGGACCGGCCAGTCCCTGCCCTCATACGTGAGCATCATCTCAGGCCCGAGCAAGACGGCCGATGTCGCCGGCGAGACCGTGACTGGCGCGCAGGGCCCGTCCGAACTCCACGTGATAGTGCTCGACAACGGAAGGAGGGAGCTGGCAAAAAAATATTCCGACGCGCTTTACTGCATAAATTGCGGCGCATGCGTGAACGCATGCCCTGCCTCGCGGCAGGTGCTTGAAATTTTCGGGGGCAAGATGCCCGGCCCGAAGGGCCTCGTATCGTCCGCGATTGGCGCGAAAAACGGCAAGCCCTACCTCTGCAGCATGTGCTACAACTGCAAAGCGAGCTGCCCAGCCCTCATCGACCTGCCCTGCGGAAGCACGGGAATCCGTTCGGCGAGGTGCGGGAGGGGCAGGTCCCGGAAAAACTTTACTGCTGCTGAAGTGATATGAGGGAGAACTTGATAGAAGAAGCGATATCGGCAATGAACATCCCCTTCGCCACGCCCATCGCGCTGTTTTTCCAGTATCATGCCTACGAAACCGTGCTGCTGCTTGCCATAGTCACGCTGCCGTTCTTCAGCAGGAAAGGGAAGCATTACGCGGTCGTATCCGCCCTCGTGCTGGCGGTCGCCGCAGTCTACCTGCTGAAGTTGGCATACGGGATGGAGCGGCCATGCGGCATGTTTTCGTCGAAAGTGGAGTGCCCCTTGGATTACTCGTTCCCGAGTGGGCACGTGGCGGTTAGTTTTGTCTTTGTTGCCGCGACTCTCGGAACCGCGCTTTTCCCGGTATATTTTCCCATAGCGCTGCTCATTGCCTTCAGCCGGCTTTATCTGGGGGTCCATACGGTCAGCGATGTCATGGGCGGCATCGTGGTCGGGCTCGCATGCTACCTGGTTGCCGAGGAAATCGTCGACAGCATGCTGCGTATGCGCAAGGCAGGCGGAAAAAAAGGGAGGGGGAAACGTGGAAGGTAGGAGACAGGCGTTCCACGCGCTTGTCGGAATCGCGCTGATTGCCTGTATTTTGGCGCTTGGGCCAGAAACGATGAAGTTCGCGGTTCTCCTGCTGTTTCTTGTCGGTATTGTTGTCGTCCACCAGAAGCTCGTGGGTTCGAGGATACCGATAGCCGACGAGATGCTCATGGCTTTCGAGAGGCCGCACCAGCCGCCGGCACACGGCGCCTTCTGGTATGCCGTCGGAGTGATGCTGATAATGTCGTTCCTGCAGGCAGAGCCGGAGATAATCGCTTGTATTTACGTTCTCGCTGTTCCGGATGCGGTTTCGACCCTCGCCGGTTTAAGGAGCTCGCATCCGCTGCCATACAACAAGACGAAAAGCATCGAGGGCTCGCTCGCGTTTTTTGTTTTTTCATTACCGGCTTACCTCGCCGTTGGACCGGTGGCGATTCCGCTCGCGATTGTTGCAACGTTGGTTGAAAGCGCCGACCTGAGGCTGAACGACAATTTGACGGTCCCTCTCGCGTGCGTAGTAGTGCTGTCTCTAGTCTGAGTTAAATATCAAAGCATTTTGAGGATGGGTTCGGCGTTCAGCCCGAGTTTCATGCGGCTGAGCTCATAGGAGTTGACCCACCTGTATTCTTCGTGCTCGCCGGAGATTTTCACGAATTTATCGCCGACTTCGGCTAAATAGACGACGTAGACCGCATGCTTCTCATTTCCGCCAGATTCGAAAACGGCAGAAGTTATCCCGATGAATTTGGCGTCGCCAACCTCGATTCCGGTTTCCTCCTTGCACTCGCGGATGGCAGCATCCCCCGGATTCTCGCCGAATTCGACCCCGCCGCCGGGGAACTCCCATATCCCGCTCTTCCTTTTCAGGGCTAGGACGAGGTCGCCCTTCTTCAGAACGAGATACGCGTTCAGTTCCTGTACGCGCTCCAAGTAAAAACTACCTCTTCCCTTGTCTTGACTTTGTTTTGGCTTTTGCCTTTGCGGACTTCGGCCTTACTTTTACTGCCGGCCTCGGAGCGGCGGCTGCCGCCCTCCTCTCGGGCCTTTTCGCAACCCGGATTCTGCTGATTATGACCGCCCTCGGTGGAACCGCCACGCTCCTCTGCTCGAGCTCGACAATCTGGTCCGCGTTGCTGGAGAACTCAAGCTGCGCCCCGCAGCTGTCGCATATGTAGGAGGTGATGATTGCCGTGTGCTCCGGAAGCCTGTTGCCGCTCTTGCCGCAGCCGGGGTTGGGGCATGCGTAGAAATTGTAGGCTTTCTCGTAGGCGAGCCTGCTCTCGCGCTCCTGGAGCGCCATGCGGTGGTGGGACTTGAGCATGTCGTCGATTTTGAAGACGTTGACGCCCCAGAGGTACGAGAACCAGCCAGTGTCCTTGTCGCGCTCGCGCCTGTAGGAGGTTATGCCGTGCTCGTGGAGCTTGTTGAGAACCGACCTGACGTCGCTCACCTTGAGACCGCACTTCTTGGCGATGTCCTCATCGCTCATGAACTCGCTCATTTCTTCACCTTTATTCTCGGCGGGTTTAGCTTGAATGTCGGCTCCATTGCCTTCAGAACGCACATCGCATTGTCCCCCGCTATCTCGCGTAGGAGTTTGTCTGCCTCCTCGGTTATCTCGAGCCGGCTCACAATGCTGTATTTCGTGCTTTTGGCCATTGGACCACGCATATGGACCGCAAGGCTTTCAGCCATCGCACTAGTATTCTGCACTAGAATGTATATAATCCTTTAATTCATTCCTGTTTTCCATGCGGTCGCCAGTCATAATTATGCCTTAGCAGATATAAATACTTTTCTCGCCCGCACGATGGGTTTTTGGGGAATTTGGTGTTTTTACCGCGTCTGGCTTCTTTTTTCGGTGATTTTTTTGCCCATCGCGCTCGGAGTTATTTTGATTTTTGCGTTCGCAAATGTCTTCGCCAGTTCTTTTCCCTCGAAAAATCGGTCGAGAAAAATCGCCAGGGCTGCAACCTCGGAATGGGGCTGGGTCGTAACGGAAATGTTATAATCGGCCATGGCATAAATCTCGCCCGGGACTTTTTGCGAGCCGACGATAACGAGGGGATTTTTGTTTTTCGAGTTCGGATTTGATTTTCGAATCTCGCCGATTTTGTCTTGAATCCGTTCGCCATACATCGTGAGGTGGATTACTTTTCCTTTTCCGTTTTTCTTCCATCCGACGATTACTTTTCTCCAATTCTCCTCGTAAGTCGCAACGAAATTCCCGCCCCAGTTTTTCGTGAGCTTGTTCACTCCCGCAACGATTTCGCTCGCATCCTCGCCGGTAACAATCACTTTTTTCGCGCCGAAGGCCCGGGCTACGAGGCAGACGTGGCTCGTCACCCTCTCGTCGCGAATTCTCCTGTGGCCCCAGCGAAGGACGGTTACCATAACCTCAACGGCGTAACAAACAACCACACAGCTTTAAATAGATTAAAGTCGATATTTTCGGTTGCGGGCCTGTAGCTCAGCTTGGCTAGAGCGGCTGGCTCTTATGTTTTTTGGGAATTCCAGAAAACCGAAGAAACCAGAAGGTCAGGGGTTCGAATGAAATCCCTTTTCTTTCAGATTTGGGCTGTCGCCCAAATACAGGAAAAGTTGTTCGCAACTTTTCCTTCGAAAAGAAAAGGTCTTTCAATGTCCCAAAAGAAAACGCGTCCTCGCGTCTCAAGACGCCGGACACGGAACCCGAGACGTTGGGCTTAATACCCAAAACTCGGGACTCGAGACGCGGGTCCAAGACCCAAGGCTCGGGAGTGGAGACTTCGAAAATCCCCTCAGGCCCGCGTCATGCTCCGTTTAAAAACCTTGCCGGCCATAAGACCGACATGAAACCCTCGGCTGTTTTTGCGTTCATCGTTTTGGGATTTTTCTTGTTTGCTATTTTCGGCTGCACAGGCCAGCCACCTCATGGCGGGGAGTTGGGCGCTTCCCCCGGCCCGTCGGAAAACCAGTCCAATCCGCCAGCTGCCGAACCGCAAGAGCAGTCGCACGGACTGAGGACGGCCGAACTGGAAAGCGTCATCACGATTTCAAGAAACGTTGAAGTCGGCCCGGAAGAAAACGAGAACCCCGGGCCGCGCGTCACATCGGAATTGCTGTCGTGGTACTGGTCGCGCGACTCTAGCCTGCAGGTGAGGGGGAAATTGAAGGAGATCGAGCTTGGCGAGAACGAGAGGTACTATTTCCTCTCAAAGTACGAGCTTGTGAACGCGAGCGTGACCTGGAACGTCCACAACGGGTACAGCGAGGCCTGGAGACGGCTCGATAATTCCTTATGCGACTATACGTGGCTCATGAATTCAAGCGGAAGCGAACAGCTTGAGAAGCTGAATGTCAGCCTGGCATTTAGCCCGCTCGAACCAGTCGAATCGCCGTTCCTTGGTAAGCTGGTCCTGCAGATAAGCAGCAACGGGAGCTATTCGCTTGACGGCGGAGTTTACATCAACATTGATATGTACCAAGCCCATGTCTGCGAGGGAGTCACCGATTACAACGATTCGTATGTCGGCACTGAAGAGTTCCATTTTCCTGCTTTCGGAGAGCAACCAGAGGGCAACCGCATTGCGGGCTCGGGCGTGTTCTATAACTACGGCTGCAAGTTCAAGGACGGCGAATGCCTCGAACCCCTCAGCGCCACCGGCTTCCTTGTTGAATCCGAGCTCGTCAGCGAAATGCCCGAAGCAGAGCCGACATGGCGAAGCGAGTGGGAACTCAACATGCCCGGTTGAGTTGGTTGCGACCGCGATAGGCCGGTCGAGAATCAGACGCGGACGGTCCGCGTTATCCACGCGCGAATCCTGCCGAGCAGGCCCTGCTTCTTCCCGAAAGAGTATTCCTCGTTGAAGAGGACCTCTGCCATTTTGAGAATACTCGCCGAGGCCGGGGAGCGGGGTTTGTAAACCACTGCCGGGATTTTGGCCGCAATGCTCTCGGGTATCGCGGTGTCCTCGGGTATTACGGCGAAAATCCTGGTCTCGCATATGTTCTCGATTTCCCTGGGGTGTATCTCGTAGGGGTGGTCGGTCACGCGATTGAGCACCACTCCGTCAACGTGAACTCCCAGGCCCTTCGCATACTCGATTATCTTTGTCGCACTCGTAACGCTCGGGATGTCCGGGGCAACTATCACGAGTATTTCCGTGCATGCTGCGAGTATGTCATCGGCCGGGCTCCCCAGGCCCGGGGGCGCGTCTATGACTATGCGGTCGTAAGCGGAGGCAGTCATAACCGCCTTCATGTTCTCAATCCTGACGGATTTCTTGTACTCGAGGGACGACGGAAGCGCCCTTATGCCCGTCGTCGGGTGGATGACCACCGCCTCGTCCACGCTTCCCTTCCTGTTGAGGACGTCCTGAAGGCCGCCGGGTGACTGCCACAATCCGAGGTGCAGGCCCACGCAGGGGTTGTAGATGTCGCCGTCCACAAGCAGAACCGTGCTCTTTGCCGCTGCTGCGACCGCGCAAAGGTTGACGGCTATCGTGCTCTTGCCGACGCCGCCCTTGCCGGATATGATGCCGATAATCCGCTTTTCCGCCATTTTCTCAACCCTAATAATCTGTGAGTCGGCTACTTTTAAACCTTACACCGACTTGAGCCACTTGTCCACTCCGTTCTTCACGACCCGCTTTATGTCGCTCATCTCCCGCATGCGGCTGTCGTCGTAGGAAGGCCTCTTCCTGGTGGCCTGCCCGTAAATTCTCGTGGAAATGGCGAGCGCCCCGAGCACGAGCAGGACGACCGCCGAAGTGAATACG
>JAPLWU010000082.1 GCA_026396425.1 Microcaldota archaeon
CCGTAATTCCGGGTGCGTTGGTCAGCGGAGGTTCGGCGATATGAGAAGGTTCATGGCCCGCTCGCCGTGGGTCTACCATCTGAATACCGGCTCGTGCAACGGGTGCGACATCGAAATAATAGCCGCGCTCTCGCCCCGCTACGATGCCGAGAGGGCAGGAGTGAAGCTCGTGGGCTCGCCCAAGCTCGCGGACATAATACTCGTCACGGGCCCGGTCACCAAGCAGATGAAGGAAAGGGTGATAAACATCGTGAACCAGGTGCCCAACCCGCGCGCCATCGTGGTAGTGGGCGTCTGCGGTGCGACAACCGGGGTTTTCGACGGGGCTTATTCCATAGACGGGCCGATTGACAAGTTCTTCCCAGTGGACGTTTACGTTACCGGCTGCCCTCCCCGCCCAGAGGCAATCGTTCTCGGAATATTGAAGGCGGCCGGAAAACTCGCAAAAGGCGAGACGGGAAAGCGAAAAGAGGCCGCGAAATAGCGGTTCGGAGTAGATTTTGATGAACAAAAAGGCGCACGAATTCGTCGAAGTGAAAAGGGAGAAGTTGCTTGAGGAGGCCGGCAGGCTCGCCTCGGGCGAATACCACCTCTCCACCATCACGGCGGTCGACAACGGGGAACACCTCGAAGTCCTCTACTTCTTCGCGGTTCCTGAGAAGAACGTGACGCTCAAGGTGAAAGTCGACTCAAGGGACGCCAAAGTCCCGACCATAACTCCGGTTATTCCTTCCGCGCTTCTCTACGAGCGCGAGATTTTCGAGATGTTCGGAATAGAGATAGAGGGCCACCCGCGCCCCAGGAACACGTTCATAGCAGACTCCTACAAGGGCGAGCCTCCGCTGCTCAAGAGGGTGAAGTTTTGAAGCGCATGAAAATCCCAATCGGCCCGGTTCATCCTGCCCTAGAGGAGCCGCTCGGTCTCTCCTTCACCGTCGAGGGCGAGGACATCGTCGACGTCGACTTCAGGTGCGGCTACAACCACCGCGGCATAGAGAAGCTCATGGAAACGAAGGACTTCAACCAGAACAGCTTCCTGATTGAGAGAATCTGCGGGATATGCTCCTACACGCACAGCCTCTGCTACCACAACGCCGTGGAAAGCGTAGGCGAAGGCGTCGAGGTCTCGAAGCGCGCCCACTACCTCCGCGTGATAACCGCCGAATTGGAGCGCGTCCACAGCCATCTCCTTTGGGCAGGAATAGCCGGCGAGGAGATAGGCAACAAGTCGCTCTTCATGTACGCCTGGAAGCACAGGGAGCTTTGCATGGACTCGCTCGAGGAGATAACCGGCAACCGCGTGAACTATGGAATAAACCGGGTTGGGGGAGTCCGCTACGATTTGACCCCGGAGATGGGCAAGCGCCTCATCGAGAGGATGGATAAGACCGATGAGGCAGTCGACTACATGGCGAACATCTTCCTGAAAGACCCGATGATTGACAAGCGCGCCTCGAACATCGGCATTCTCACAAAAAAAGAGGCCTACGATTTGGGCGCGGTCGGGCCGACCGCCCGCGCTTCGGGCGTGAAGGCCGACATCCGCAAGGACGACCCGTATTCCTGCTACAACGAGTTCGATTTCAACGTGATTACCTGGGATTCGGGCGATATTTTGGCTCGCGCGGCAGTGCGCATACTCGAGCTGAAAGAATCCGCCAAAATCATAAGGCAGGCCGTGAAGAACCTGCCCGAAGGCGCGCTCTGGAACAAGAACTGGAAGATTCCAGCCGGCGAGTCCGTCTCCAGGACCGAGGCGCCGAGGGGCGAGGACATCCACTATGTCCGCACCGACGGGGGCAACAAGCCCTACCGCTACAAGATTCGCGCCCCCACCCTTGCCAACATTCTCTCTGTTCCGGCCATGTTCAAGAAGGAGCACATTGCCGACATCCCAATCATAGTCGCGAGCATTGACCCGTGCATCGGCTGCATGGACCGCGTGACTCTCGTGGATGCAACCAGCGGCAAGCGCAGAATAGTAATGATGAAAGAACTGAGGAAATAGCCCGATGAAAGAACGAGAAAGAACCGAGGGAATCGCCCTTGATTGAAGAACTGGCAAAACGGAAAAATGAGAAAACGATGATGAGGAGATAAGATGGTAAGTCTGGAAGTGCTTGGCCTATCCGCGCTCATAATCATCTTCGCCTTCCTATTCGGAACCCTGCTCGAGGGGATAGAGAGGAAGACGTTTGCCAGGCTTCAGAACCGCATAGGCCCGCCAATCCTCCAGCCGCTCTACGACATACTCAAACTGCTCTCAAAGGAAACGCTCGTTCCGCACAACGCATACAGGCCGCTATTCCTTTTCGCGCCCTACATTTCCCTTGCAGCGGTTTCCGCGGCAATCCTCCTGGTGCCGATGGGCGGGCTTTCAGCCTGGTCGACAACCGGAGACGTGATAGTCCTCATATACGCGCTCGTTTTGGGAATTGTGGGGCTGATAGTCGGCGCCTCCTCCTCCGGCTCGCCATTCTCGGCGGTTGGCGCCTCGCGTGAAATCACGCTTCTCATCTCGGTCGAGCTTCCGCTCGCGCTCTCGATACTGTCGGCGGCTTTCCTCGCCAATTCCTTCTCGCTTCCGGCGCTGTACGGCCACGCCTCGCTCATGCTCGCGCTCGGCGCAATCGTTTTCTTCCTGTGCATGCTCGCAGAGCTCACCAAAGCGCCGTTCGACATGGCCGAGGCCGAGACGGAAATAGTTGAGGGGCTTTACACCGAATACTCCGGCAGGCCCCTGGCAGCGTTCAAGGCCTACACTGCCCTTAAATTCTTCGCCCTCGCCAACCTGTTCGTAGTTTTGTTCGTTCCGGTTCCGTCCGGCCTGGAGGTTCTGGCAAGAGTCGGCTTACAGCTCGGGGTTGCGGTCCTGCTCGCGCTCCTCATAGCCCTCGTCCGCTCGGTTGCGACCCGCGTAAAGATTCACCAGGCCTCGAGGTTCTACCTCGGAATTGTTCTCGCGCTTGCAATAATCCAATTGGCGTTGGTGTTGTTTGTATGAACCCGATGAAACTCGCCCGCAACAGAACCAAACTGCCCCCGCTCCCGAGCTTCGGCGCCCCCGAGGGCGCACGCGCAATAGTATCGTTATCGGTGTTGGTGCTCCCATGAAACTCGTTCCAAAACTGCTCAGCGACGTGCTCGCGAACATCTTCCGTTCGCCCAATACCGTGCAATACCCGAAAAATAAAGTTCCCACTCCGGAGCGCTTCAGGGGCAAAATCGAAGTTTCGGATGCGTGCATCGCCTGCGGGGCGTGTTCGCTGGCATGCCCGGCCAAGGCCATAACTTTCGACAGGAAATCGCTCACCTACTGGATTCCGCACTGCATATTCTGCGGAAGGTGCGCCGACGTCTGCCCGGTGAATGCGATTACCTTCTCGCACAACTACGAACTCGCTCTAGACGACAAGGAGCTCTACGTGAAAAAGGTCTTCGAGTTCGCCAAGTGCGCGGAGTGCGGCAAGGACTTCATGCCCCTCTCGCAGAAGAAATACATGATTGAGGTCAAGAAGCTGCCGGCCGAGAATTTCGAGAAATGTCCGCAGTGCAAAGCAAAAGCCCCGCAACCCAAAAAATAAAGAAGAAATATAAAAATAAAGAAGAAATATAAAAAGATAATAAAATAATAAAAAAATACTCGCGATCTGGTTCGCCTCGCCGTCGTTCGCGAAATTCGAGTTCGTTTAGCAGTTGTTCGAGTTTGTTGTTCGTGATTGTTTGAGTTTTTCGAGTTGATTCTGATGCACGAAGATGAAGCCGAGCCGATTAGGTTCGAGTCCGAGAGGAAGTGATTTTCATGCACGAAATGCCGTATGTAAAAGCCGCGCTTTTCGCCATTTTGGAAGTTGCCGACAAAAGAAAAAAGAAAGCCGTGAGCGCGAAAATCGCCCTCGGCCCGGCCGTTTCCGATTTGGAGGAATTCCGCGAGCTTTTCAAGATGCTCGCGCACGGAACGGCGTGCGAGAATACCGAACTCGAGCTTTCACTCATTAAGGGCGAAGTGGTTTGCAAGAAGTGCAAGCACAAGGGAGAAGTGA
>JAPLWU010000114.1 GCA_026396425.1 Microcaldota archaeon
AGGGAATGCTGAACGAAACGAGGCCGAGGAGGATTGCGATTCCGAGGAAGGAGTAGGTAACGTTGTTAGGGATGTTCCTGTTGTTCCTGAGGTCAAAATAGGTCGCGATGAGGCAGCCCGCAATGGCTGCGGCAACACGTATGGACTCGAGGGTCATCAAATCACTTCACGGGCTTGCCGTTCCAATCACTTCTGAGGGCTTGCTGTTACTTCAGGGCTTTCTCGTAGAGCTTTATTGTCTCGTGCGCTATTTTCCTCCAGGTGTAGGACTCCTCCACCCTTTTCCTTCCCCCGGAGCCGAGGCGCTTCGCGAGCGCGTCGTCCTTGAAGATTGAGACGCACTTCCGCGCGATGTCGTCCGGGTCGTCCGGGTTGCAGTGGAGTCCCGACTCGTTGTCGACGACGGTCTCCTTGAGGCCCCCAAGGCCGACCACCACCGGCTTGCTGAGCCCCATTGCCTCAAGAGGGACTATTCCGAACGGCTCGTAGCGCGACGGGGCGCAAACCAAATCCGAGGAGGCGTAGAGCAGGATGCGCTCCCTCTCGGCCACCCACCTGTCCACGAATATCACCTTTTCCTTCAGGTTGGCGTGGGAGGCCTGCCGCTTTAGCTCTTCGAGCATCTCGCCAGTGCCGAGAATGACGAGCTTGGCGTTCCTCACTTCCGAGGAAATTTTGGGCATGGCACGGATGAGCGTGTCGATTCCCTTTACTGGGGTGAGCCTTCCGGTGAAGAGAATCACGCGGTCGGACTCGGAAAGCCCGAGCGAGGCGCGGTATTCCGCGAGCTGCTCGCGCTTGTAGTTGGCGATGTTGTACTTGTCCTCGTCGACCCCGTTGTACATGACGTTTATGCGCTCCCTCGGGAATCCGATTGACTCGAGCTCGTTCTTCATGAAATTGCTAACCGTTACGGTCATGTTGGCGCTGTTGCCAGCGAACGTCTCGAGGGTTGCCACTGTAGAGGAGCCCTTTCCCATCGTCCTTCCCTTCTCGCTCGAGTGCATGTGGAACACGAGCGGAATCCTGAGGTTTTCCTTTGTCGTGACTCCCGCGAGAGCCGAGAGCCAGTCGTGCGCGGAGATTATGTCGAACTTCTTGTCCTTCGCAATCCTGTTCACGCACAGGTGGGCCGCGAGCACGTTGTAGGTGAAAATGTCCGAGAAGAAGCGGAGGCCCGGGCCCCAGCCCGAAAGTTCCGAGTTGAGAACGATTGGGAGCGTTTTCGTGAAATCGGTCGAGATTGGGCGGAAAACGTCTATGCCGTTCATGTTCTCATAGGTCTTGAGCTTGCCCGCGTCGTTCATCGTGAAAACGGAAACTTCATGGCCCATGGAGGCGTACTGGCGCGTTATCTCGTCGGCGTATGTTCCGAGGCCGCCTACCATGCGGGGAGGATACTCGTAAACGAAGAGCGCGATTCTCATTTGGCCACCTTAAAGCCCTTTTCGCGCCGTATTTAATAAAACTAACGGGAAAGCCGGAGGGCAAGCGAACTCAACATCGGATGTTATCTATTTATTATTAACCGATATGCTTATTAGACAAAAAAGCTCGGTTACAGTATCGGATAGCAATATTTATAAACTATCCGATATACAATCTATTCATGGCAATAGACGAGGCGATATACTCGCGCGTATTGGAAAAGAAAAACGCGCTGGACAAGCTCCGGCCTTTTGACAGGGGAGCGCTTGCAAGGCTGCAGGAAACGTTCAGGGTGGACCTTACTTACAACTCGAATGCGATAGAGGGCAATTCCTTGTCTCTCAGCGAGACCAAACTCGTTTTGGAGGAAGGGCTGACCGTTGGCGGAAAAAGCATGAGGGAGCACCTTGAGGCGACCAACCACCGCGAGGCGCTCCATCTGCTTGGAAAAATCGCGGACAGGAAGGCGAAGGTGGCTGAATGCGACGTTTTGGCGCTGCACGCGGCGATCCTTGACCGGATAAGCCCGGGGAATGCGGGGTTTTATCGAAGCGAGCAGGTGTTCATAACGCAGTCCAGGCACATGCCGCCGAAATGGAAGGATGTCCCGGGGCTGATGAAAGCCAGCGGTTCGTTGATATCCATCCCTTCATCGACGGCAACGGCCGGACCGCGCGGCTCCTTGTCAACCTCTACCTGATGCGCAACGGATACCCGCCCGTGATAATCCTGCGCGCGGAAAGGGGGAAGTATATTCGGACGATAATGAAATCGAGGGCGGAAAATGACGTTACGCCATTTGCCAATTTTTTGGCAAAAGCGGTTGAACGGTCGCTGGATATCTATCTTGATAGCTTGGGCCGGAACCCTGGCGAATACCTCGATTTATCCGAAGCTGCAAAGATAAGCAAGAATGGTTACAGCCAGGAATACCTAAGCCTGCTTGCGAGGACCGGGAAGATTGGCGCGGTAAGATTTGGTCGGAATTGGAAAATAACGAAGGAAGCGCTGGAAGAATACGAAAAGGACCATCCGGTTTCCTAGGAAATTCTATGTCTTCCGAGAGCCTAACCTCGCGCCAAGAGTACTGCCAGCATCGCAACCTTCACCGGTTCGCTGCCCAAAATGAAAATTGTGGGTTCCTTTCCCTCGCCCCCCAAATCGACTAGAACTTCGGAAGTTTTCGAATTAACAACTCCCCAAACAAGGCTCGAACCTTCTCTCGATTTTGATTTTTTGGGCTCCTCTTTCCTCGAAAAAGAGGAAACGGAAAGCCCGAGCTTTTTGCATTTTTTGACCAATTTCGGAGAGTATCTTATGTCGATTGCCGAGCGAATCGAGGAATCTTTTTTTCTCGCCGAAATAATTACTCTCGCAATGTGGGAGGAAGCTCCGAATGCGACTTTGCCCAAGGAAGCCGGAACTCCCATGGCATTTCGTATTCGACCGACTACTGCGGCAACATCGTTCGCATTCTTCGCATCTTTCGTTGCATAACCGATGTTGGTTCCTATTTCTGGGATAAGACTCGCAAACTTGCCATCCGACTCAAGCAAACTCACTGCTTCGGCCAATTTTTTGATTACTTCCGCCCTTTCGGTGTTTTTTGGCTGCGCCGCCATCACTCCCCTCCCGATTTTGGAACGGCATAACAAAGAATCGTGCGAGAATTTTTCCGCAAACTCGACTGCTTTGGCGGGTTTTTCCCCCATCGCGAGATAACAGGCGATTGCGGAAGACAAAACGCAGCCGCCACCGTGGGTTCCTCCCGCAAATTGCTTGCGAATGAAGATTTTTTTGCCCGGGAACAAAACGTCGACTCGCGAGCCCCTGTGCGAAATTCCCTTTACGAGAACGTTTTTCGCTCCCTTTTGGATTAGAACCGACGCGGCTTTCGAGGCCGAGGCGACATCAACAACATTTACTCCGGTTATTTTCGAAAGCTCGCCTGCGTTTGGGGTTACGATTGACGAAATCGAAACGAGCTTGAGAATTGAATTGAGCGAACCGGCGTATAGGGGCGAAGAGTCGGGCTGCACTGAGAGAACGGGGTCGAGAACGATGTTTTTCGCCTTGTATTGGGCGAGTTTTGCGTGAATTGCGTCTGCAGTTTTGCCGTTCGCGAGCATTCCAATCTTGACTGCCGAGATTGTCATGTCCGAGAAGACGGAATCCAATTGCGAGGAGACGGCTGAGAGCGAGGCGTCCTGACGGGCGAACAAGCGGCGAGTATTCTGCGAAGTGATTGAAGTGACGCAGATTGCGGGGTGCAGGCCGAGCGAGTGGGC
>JAPLWU010000077.1 GCA_026396425.1 Microcaldota archaeon
CTCGACGACCTTGACGTTCAGCTGTGCGATTCCCTCTCCTATCGTATTCCCGCGCACCACCTTCCTCTGGCGCTCGCCACGGTCCGTGGGCCTGAAGCCCGGCGCGCCCGAAATGAGGATTCGCAGGCGCCTCGCGCCCTTCACGTCGTGCCTCATCGGGAAGCCGCAGGAGTCGCTCCCGCCCGTAATCTCGAGCTTGTAGCCCGGCGCGCCCACCACTCCGCCGTCGAGCGGGTCGCCAATCTTCATGCCGGTCATGATGCGCGCCCTATCCTCGGGTATTTCCGTCTGGTAAGCATTTCCGTCTTTGTTGGATATTACAACTTTCATCAAATCCCCTCCTCGCTTGCGAGTGTTGAAGCAACGAGAATAGTTGTTAGTTTATGACGGCAATATTTATTAATGAATTGCTTGCCTTACCTCGAATATTTTCCAAATCCTTCTCGAAACCCGCCACTGAACAACCTCCGGGCGCCTCGAGCGCCCCCATACATCGGGTATTGCAATCGAATCAAGGTTTATATATCCGCGCGTGCATATATAATTTCTAAATCTCGATTCGAAATTTCGCCTAGATGGGGGGTGTGGAAATGCTCGGTGGAGATCCAAGACTACGGCGTAGGAGCAAATATCTTGGCGGTGACGAGGTCAGCACTGCTCTTGCCGGTTCGCGCGGTGGAGAGCGGGGGCTGGTATCCGGCCGCGGTTCCAAAGAACTCTTACAAGGAAAACCAATTGCAGAAGTAGTTGCGGGCAGCGCATTCGAAAACTTGAAGGCCGTCAGGGAGAAAAAAGTCGGCGACTGGGGCGATTACCGCAAACAGCTGGGTGAATTTTATGCCAGGGAAGCCGATTGGTTCCATCCGGCGGTTTTGGAATCGAATGTCGAATCCCTGCTCAAGGCTACTGAAAACCTTACTAGGAAGCTCGATGCGCCGGAAAGCCGCGCCGATCATGCGAGCGTCAATTCCACGCTTGCCGACAGGTTATCGGAACTGCTGAAGGTGTTGGATGCATATTCGAAGGCATGCATGGACCTCTGCGGCAAACTAAATGCCGAAGGAAATCCGAAAGCCGCAGGCGTTCTGGAGTTCGATGCGCACGTGCTGAGGCTTCAAGCGGACACCTTCGCAAAGCTGGCTGACGCAAAAGAAAAATGCCTTGCTTCTCCCGACGAGGTCGAGGGGTTGAGGATAAAAGTTCGCGTCATCCACGAAAGGATGGATTCGGAATTGGCCATGGCCTCGAAGCTTGGGGATTGGAATGTGCGATTCATCAGATTCAAAACCCTGGGGGAGTGGAACCCTTCCAACATCTTTGAGAAGGTGGCATCAAGGTTGGAAGCTGAGGCAATGGACATCGCAAACAAGATTATTTCTTCGAAACCTTCTGAATCTCTGGGCCATCTTGAACTCTTTCGTACGAAAGTTGATGAACTCGGCTCTGCAGTTGACGAGACCTTCCCCAGTTTTAAAGACCCGGAAAGGGCCGGTAAAATGCGCCTTCTTTCGCGCAAATTGAGCGAGCTGAGCGAGGAGGCCACTAGGCAGATGTTCGTGCGTGGCGCGGAGATGGGCATGGGCCGGAGCGTCGGAGCGCCTTGAAACCATTTTTGGTTCGGGTAGGATTCAACCAAACGGTGTAGGTTAACATGGAGCAAATAAAAATAAGGCCCGGCACGCCCGCAACGGCATTGAGGCACAAGGCCAGCCATCTCGCAAAATCCGCGATAAAATGCTTTGTGCACGGAAATCATCCCAATGCCCAGCACCTGGCGAAAATTTCCGCCGAATTCTACAATGCTGCTTACGGCCAGTCCGGCAGCAAGTTGGACCTCAAAAAAGCCAAGGTAGCGTTCCTGTCCGCAAGGATTCTTGGCGAAGCCATAGCCAAGCGAAAATCCCTGACGCTGGCAAGGTTCCAGATTCTCGGCAGGACATGGAATTCTGACAACGAACTTGAGGCCCGCGCCGCCGAACTCGAGCCCAAAATTGCCGTGAAAGTCCACAACACGCTGGACATGCTTGGCATACTGGAGCTTTGCGAGCTTGCGAGGTTGCTCGAGGACTACCATTCGGCCGTTAGTGCGCGAGCCTCGGAACTTGAGAAATTCCGGTCGGTCAAAGATAGGAAAGATGCTGCGGGAATGCACCTCTTCGATTCGAAGGTTTGCAACAGAATCAAAAGGATTTTCGAGGAGCAGATGACTAGGACGGACCCGACCCCATGCGGCGAGATGGCGGTGGACCGACTCGAAGTCAGGATTTGCGCTTACGGCGAGTCCGCAAACAAGGAACGCGAGAGGGGGGCAAGTCTGCTGAGGAATCTGGCGGCGCCCGCGACATAGGATGGACCACCATCTTCTTTTTAAATCTCAACGATAAAGTGGTATGCGGTCAGTGGGAACATGGTGGACTACGAAGGCGACGCGGATAACGAGAAGGCTGGCGAGACCGCTGATTCCGCAGACTCAGAAGATTACGACGACTCCGGGGGCGAGGAGGAGTCGAGCCCGACCGACTCCCGAACCTATTACCACAGAGGCAACGACTACTACGAGAAGAACGACTTCGACAAGGCCATCGAGAACTACAACATGGCCATCGTGCTCAACCCCAACTTCGCCGAGGCCTACTTCAACCGCGGATTGTGCTACTACAACAAGAAGAACTACGACAGGGCCATAAAGGATTACGACAAGTCGGCGGAACTCGACCCGCGCAACCCGATTATTTACAACAACAGGGGCGACGCTTACTACAGGAAGCAGGATTTCGAGCACGCGATTGCCGACTATGACAAGGCCCTGAGTTTGAACGACAAATACCTCAAGGCGTTCTACAACAGGGGGCTCGCCTACGCCTGCCAGCAGGATTACGAGCGCGCCGTGGAAGACTTCAACAAGGTAATAGAACTGAATCCCGAGTTCTCGGAGGCCTACCACATTCGCGGGCTCGCCTTCGACTACATGCAAGATTACCCCAAGGCGATTGCCGACTACGAAAAGGCCGTAAAGCTAAACCCGCAGTTCCAGGAGGCAATAAACCACCTCGAGCTTGCAAAGCAGAAAGCTTCCGGAGCCGTTTCGGTCGGGCCTGACGGCGCGGTCACCACCACCGAGGGAGGCGGCCAGACCATAAACGCGGTGAAACTCCTACAAAAGCCCAACATGAACTTCAAGGACGTTGCCGGCCTCGAAAAGCTCAAGGAGGTAATCAACGACTCGATTGTCTACCCGCTTCTTCAGCCGGACCTCGCGCGAAAATACGGAAAGTTAGGCGGAGGAGGCGTCATGTTCTACGGCCCGCCGGGATGCGGCAAGACCTTCATCGTCAAGGCAGCCGCCGGCG
The DNA here is from genome assembly GCA_026396425.1 of Microcaldota archaeon. Classification (GTDB taxonomy): domain Archaea; phylum Micrarchaeota; class Micrarchaeia; order Burarchaeales; family JAKAKT01; genus JAPLWU01. The sequence continues at coordinate 3,351 of JAPLWU010000077.1, forward strand.
AGAAGGGACCAGATGCAGCAGCAGCCCTACCAGAAAATGGCGGTCAACCAACTCCTCTACGAACTCGACGGGCTGGAGTCGGCCAACGAGAACATCCTGGTAATAGGCGCGACCAACGCGCCGTGGGACGTTGACCCCGCGCTGAGGCGCTCCGGCAGGTTCAGCAAGCACATCTTCGTTCCGGAGCCCGATTACAAGTCGAGGGTTCAGCTCTTCAGGCTCCATGCCAAGAACAGGCCGCTCTCGAGATGGGTCAACTACGGCAGGCTCGCCAGGGCCACAATCGGCTATGCCGCGGCCGACGTAAAGCAGATATGCGAGGATGCGGCGGCAATCCCGTGGAAGGAGGCCTTCCTCACGGGCAAGCAGCGCGAGGTGCGCATGGGCGACTTCATAAAAGCCATAAAAGCCAAGAAATCCTCGCTCCCTCCGTGGTACGGTTCCGCGAAAAAGGAAATCGGCCAGCAGGAGGAAAAGACGTTGGTTGACGGGAAGGAGCACATAAAGATAACCGACAGCAAGATGGCCGCGGGCGAGAAGGAGCAGTTCAGCGAGCTTCTCAAGCTCATCAAGAAGAACAACAAGTGGTACTGGAAGGGTGCCTATAAGCTTGTCAAATATTTCTCGTTGTACGTAATCTGAGGGGGTTTTTGGAGTGGCAGGTTTCCTCGAAAAATACGGGCAGGCAAGGGAGAAGAAGAAAAGCGTGCTTTGCGTCGGGCTCGACCCCGCGTCCTGTTACATGAGGTAATACGCTCGGTCTCAAAGCACTGCTGCGCCATAAAGGCCAACATGCAGTATGTCATGCCCCTCTCGCTCGACGATTACAAGAAAATCAATTCCGCAGCCCACGCGGCGGGCCTCATCTCGATTCTCGACAACAAGCTCGGCGACATAGGCGCGAGCAACGAGGCGGGCATCTACTGGGCCGCGCAGGCCGGTTTTGATGCGCTCACCTTCTCGCCATTCGCCGGCAATATAGAAGAGACGACGGGCTTCGCCCATGACAAAAATCTCGGTATAATCGTTCTGACTCTTATGAGCAACCCCGAGGCGAAATACTTCATGCGCGATAACGCAATCGGGGGAAAGAAGGGCTACGAATGGATTGCGCATGAGATTGGCAGGTGCGGTTCGGACGGAGCGGTAGTTGGTGCCACTAATAAAGATACGGATGCAATCGCCCAAATTCGAAAAGCCATCGGCCAAGAAAAAGTAATATTAATACCCGGAGTCGGGGCGCAGGGCGGGGATTTGAAGTCAACGCATTCCGCATTCGGCCGCAACATTCTCGTCAATGTGGGGCGCGCGGTCCTATACGCCAAAAACCCCGGGACTGCGGCAAAGGAATACAACGAAATGCTTAACGGTTTGGTCACATACCCACGCCCGACTGGGCTGGCATGTGAAAGCGGGATAAAACCAAGCCGAGGGCGTGGATATGTGGTGAGCCCATGACGTCTTCGAAAGAATTCATCGAGCTTGCAATAAAAAAAGGAGCATTGCGCCTCGCCGAAAGGGAGGAGGATTTCTTCGTTCTCAAG
>JAPLWU010000050.1 GCA_026396425.1 Microcaldota archaeon
CCGGACGGGTATAGGGCGTCGTAGCTGATGCCCTCGGAAGCGTATTTCTGCGACAGGACACCATAGATTTCTTCGCGGTCCTCCACAAGCCGGATTTGCGTACCTGCCGCCGTGGTCCAGTTTTCGGCAGTTCCGTTTTCCAAGGAGAGTATTATGGTCTCGTTTTCGACATAGTCGGCGCCGATGCCCGAATCCTCGTAATGGCCTATCCTCACGATGAAGTAAGAGCCGAACCGCTCCTTCATGAACGTCTCGTTCCCGTAGAGGTATTTGGAGGCGAATTCGCCGACGCTGGAATCCAAATCGGCCGTTGCGGGAAGGCACAGCCCGCAGGCGAGCATTATGGAAACGAGTAGGGCAAACTTTCGCATGCGTAAAAGTAGGCAATTGATGTTTTTAACATTAACGCTACTGCTTGAGTATCTTCTGGTAGAGTTCGAGCGTCTCGTCAGCCACGCAGTCCCACGAGTAGACCGTCTGGGCGAGCTTCTTGCCGTTCTTGCCCATTGACTTGGCGCGGTCAAAGTCCGAGAGGATATAGTCGAGGCCCCACGCAATCGAGCCGGGGTTGGGGTAGACCTTCACGCCCGTGACCTCGTGCTGGACGATTTCCTCCGGCCCCCCGCCGTGCGTGACTACGACCGGCTTTCCGGATGCCATCGCCTCGAGGACCACCAGCCCGAAGGGCTCGTTCCTGCTCGGGACGCAGACCGTCTCGCAGGCCTTGTAGAGGTCGAGCACATCGCCATCCGGTATGTAGCCCGGGAATCTCGTCGCGTATGAAATGCCAAGATTCCACGCCCTCCACTCGAGGTGCCTTTTCAAATGTCCGTCTCCCACGAAAATGGCCCTCGCGGTCGGGTGGGAGCGGAGAACGTAGGGAATCGATTCAAGCATGAGGTCCGGCCCCTTCTGGTAGGCCATGCGCCCAACGTAGAGAATCGTCGGGTCGATGGGCCCGAGGCCGTATTTCTTCTTGACGTCGCCGGCATCAAGCTTGCCCAGATATTTGTCGGCCTGTATGCCGTTCCTTATAACCTGGAGCTTCCAGTCGGGCACGCGGTAGAGCCACTGGACCTCGCCCCTCATGCTGTACGAGCAGGCGATGACGCTGTCGGCCACGTACGTTCCGTAGAACTCTATGTTTCGGATGTCGTTCGATTGGCCGCCGTAGAACTTGTTGCCGTTCCTGCCGTATTCGGTCGAGTGGCAGGTCCAGAGGGTTTTCCTGCGGGCCGAGTTCTTGATCGCGGCAAGCGCCTCGACAACGTGCCAGTCGTGGCCGTGCACTATGTCGAACGGCCCGATCATCCTTTCGACTCCGAAGAGGTGGTGGGCCAGCGAGTTGGACATGTTCTTCATTTCGGTTATGAAGTTGGGGTTGAACTCGAACGGGCATCGGTGGTAGTGGACACCTTGGATTTTTTCGTAATTGCTCTGGCCAGCGCCCATTCTCGTGAAAACGTGGACGTCGTTGCCCTGCCTTTCGAGTGCGGCCGCCAGCTCGGTGACGTGGACTCCCAGGCCCCCTACCGGAATCGAATGGAGAGATTCCCATGACAAAAGAGCTATTTTCAAATACTCTACCCCAAATCGGCCTTCAAACTCCCCCGCCTGACGCTACATTTATAACTATAACCGAAACGGTTTAAGTTCTTATCGGTGGGTATATACTCATGCTTGGGTTCGGACCCGTTGGCGCAGGGGCCGCAATTCTGCTCTTCCTCGGCCTAGTCTTTCTCCTGCTTTTCGCGGTATTGTTCTTCTGGCTTTTCGCCAAGTCGCTCAAGTTCGCATTCAAAGCAGTTATAAATGCGGTAGTCGGCCTGGTTTGCATCTTCCTGCTCGGCCTGTTCGGAGTCAGCATACCGCTCTCGCTTCCAGTGATAATAATAGTCGCGCTCTTCGGGCTGGTAGGGCTCGGCGCAATCCTCATTTTGATGTTCTTCGGCGTGAAAATCTGAGCCGGTTACGCAAACACTGAGAGCAGCAGGATGGCAAAAATAATCAGCGCTATCCCAATGGCCTCGCGCATTACGAGTTTTTCGCGCAGGAACAGCTTCGAAAAAATCAACAGCAAAAGCACCGAGCCAGTCGTAGAAAATGGCGCGCCAATCGATGCGGGAACGGACTTAAGGGACAAGTAATAACAGAACAAGCCAGCGATGCCCAAAGCGCCTACCGGCGCTATCCAAATCGCTTGCTCTACCGAAACGAAGCCGAACCGTTTCGTTGCCAAGAGATAAAGGAGCATTATCGCCATGGCGACGACGACATAAAGAAACATCGCCCACGCCGGGGGCATTACCTTGGCCACCAATATCATTAAGGCAAAATTCATTCCCGAAAAAATCGCGCCGAGCCAAGCATACATGGCACCCCTTGAGAATAAAAGTTGAAACTCCTGCCCTTGCCCCCGCTTCCTTTGCCTCCCAAGCGAAAAGCAAGCCAACAGCACCCCGATGAAAGCGAGCATGAGCGCTGCGCCCTTCACTGGCATGAAAGCCTCCCCGAAAAGCGCCATCGCGACAATTGCCGCAATTACCCCGTCAATTTTTTGGATGGGATAAAGCAGGGCAATCCTTTCCTGCCCAAGCCCATGGAAAAACGTTAGTGCCCAGCCAGCGCTGAACACGCCCGCGAGAACTATCGGCCACACCAAATCCGCTCGCACTGAGGTATCTTGTGGCTGAAGGAACAACAGAAGAATAAGAAGCGGAACCGCACCTATCAGCCGCGACCAAAAAGCCACAAGAAGCGGAGGTGCTTTCCCCACTGCTTTTTTCTCGACTATCGCGGTTGCGGCCCAAAGCAAAGCTGCGATGAAAAGGAGGAAGAGGGATGCGGGCTCAAGCATGGAATTGACCTTTTTTGCGGGTGCAAACTATGTCAGCCGAACACCACTTTAGCGAGCTTTTTCGAAATTTCGAGCAAGCCATTCCAGCCAAACACGAATTTCGCAAGTTTTGTTTAGCCGAACGCGAATTTCGCGAGTTTTTTAGCCGAAAACAACTTTGGCCAGTTTTTTCGAAACTTCCAGCGGCTTGTCGCTCTGCCAGACGTTCCTTCCAACCGCGAGGCCCGAGCCGCCGGCCCTCATGACGTCTTTCGCCTTCTCGATGAATTGGTTCTCCGGCAGCTTGCTCCCGCCCGATGAAAGCACGGGCATCTTCTGCGCCGCCCGGACGACGTCGCTGAAGCCCGCGATGGTGCCGGGCCAGTTGACTTTCACAGCATCCGCGCCCAATTCGAGCGCAACGCGCGCCGCGTATGCGACCATTGCGGGCGACTTGTCCTCCTTCACGAATTTCCCGCGCGGGTAGCTCCACATAACTACTGGAATGCCGTATTCGCGGGCCTTCTCCTCGAGTTGCGCGAATTCCGAGAACATCTTCGCCTCGTATGGCGAGCCGGCGTAGATTGTATATCCGACCGCGTCGGCCCCCATCTTGATTGCGTCGTCAACAGAGGCAACAGGCGAGGAGTAGATTTCGTCCGAGGGAATTATGTTGGTTCTTCCGTTCAGCTTAAGCAGCAATGGAACCTGGCCGGCGTAGGGCTCGAAATACTTGAGCGCCACGCCCTTGTGGAGAATCATCGCGGTATACCTGCCCTTTTTGGCAATATCGAGCACGTAGTCGGGATTGATGTTCTTAGAATTGAAATCGCTCGGCCCGTGCTCGAGCCCCTGGTCCATGGCCAGCAACAGGATTTTGCCATTCCTCGAAATTCTCGACATTCGGATTGCCTTACCCAGCATCCCATCACCTCAGTTTGAATTGCTTCATCTTCATTACTTCCTCCCTCGAAGGAACATTGTGCGCCCCGCGCCTCGTGACTTTGACTGCTGCAACCGCATTTGCGAATTTGACCGCATCGCGCAGGGATTTTCCGTAGCGAAGCGCAGTTATGAAGCCTGCGCAGAAGCAGTCACCCGCGCCGAGCGTGTCAATCGCCTTGACCTTGAAGGGAGCAACCTCAAATTTTTCCTCGCCTTCCACGATGACGGGCTTCGAGCCGCTCTTTATTATGCAGGTCACGCAGGGGTGGGTTTTTCGCACGAGGGAGATGCCCGCATGAACATCGTTTTTTCCGGTAAGGAACGCAAGCTCCGCCCTGTTGATTATTAGGTAACTGGAATTCTGCAGTATTTTGCCGAGCTTGGCCAGTCCCATGCGCGACTTTGAGCGGCCCGGGTCGAATACGACTTCAACTCCGGATTTCTTCGCGTAGAGCGAGGCCTCCTCGAGCGCGGCGATTGAAGTCCCGCTCATGAAAAGGTATTTGGCATTCGCGACGTAGGCAGGGTCGACCGCGCCGAACGGCTCGTTCACGCCGAGCATCTCCACGACTTCGACATCGGCTTTCGAGTTTATCATCACGATTGCCTTCCCGCTGTGGCCGTCGACCACGCGGAGCCGGGCTATGTCAACGCCATGCTTCAGCAGGTGTTGTATCAGTCTTCCGCCTTCGGGGTCGCTGCCGACGTTTCCCATGAGCCCGGTTTTCAGGCCGAGGCTTCGCGCGGCCATCGCAACGTTGGTGCCGGAACCGCCCACCGAGTTCTCGATTTGGGAATAGATGAAAGAGGTCTTGTCGGGAACCGGGAAATCCTTCACATAACAGCGCACGTCGTAAAGGATGTGGCCCATCGAAACTAGGTCCATGAGTTGGATTCAATTCTCGGAATTAATAAATGTTTCCTGCTTTCGGAATCCTGCTCATTTCCCACTCGGCTTGATTGCCATGGAAAGAACCTCGGGGCTCTCCAGCCCCACTCTCTGCATTACCCGGTAGTCCATCGCCCCTAGTTTAGCCTTGACCTCGGCAGCCCGGGAAGAATCAGGGAAACCAAAAGTTACCTCGTACGGGGTTGACGTCGACGCTGGCCTCTTGTCGTATACAAGGCTGATTGTAAAGCCGCGTGTCCCGTTAGATTCCTTTTTGAAGTATAGATCTCTGAGGAATCCGCTTGAGACGTCCCGAATCGAAGCCGTAATCTTTACGCTTGCTTTCTTGTCGAACCAGAATAAACGCGGGGGTATCAGCGGCGGCTCGACCTTTAGTTCTGCGGCAAATCTTTTGGCCACCTGATAGGTCTTGATGTGGCCCTTTATCTGGATGGCCACACTGGGTGCAAGTACCGCGAGGGTAAAGAAAGCCAAGACTGGATTGGGGTGCTTTCTTGCAAGGGAGCGTACGCGTTCATTTGAAGGCCCGGCCTCCTGAACAGGTCCGCCGGCAGTTCTCTTCGCAAAAACGTGCATATGAAGGACACCCCCAACTGATTTTTATGCGAAAGCAAAAAGATAAATGTTTAGGGTATGGAAGGCCCGAGCCGGGCATTCGGCTCGGAGAACAACCGTGCTCTTTCGCTTGTCGCGTCTCGTATGCATTCGATTATTCGGTTGTATTGCCTTACCACCGCGGGCCTATCCCCCAATTCTTTGTGAAGCAGATGGCCCCACTCATTTCGAAGTTGGCGCAATAGTTCAATCTGCTTTTCGAGGAATTCGTGCCTCTTGCCGTTTTCTTTGCTTAGAGTTGCGAGGAGCCCGTAAGCATCGGCAATCCTGATGTACAGTTCCGCACCGGAAGACGACTGCATTCCGCCGCATTTCTTGGCCGTCCTTTCCATCGCGCCAATAACCGCATAAAGGTCCGTCTTCTGGCTGAAACCGCCCCTTAATTCGGAGAAAAGAGCAGACTCGTTTCGGAGAAGCCGTTGTTCATCAACTGAAGACAGATATCTCCGGATGGCTTTGTCGGATGAAATGGTCACTCTGCCAGCATATTCCGTTTCGAGCCCTTGTGTGGTATTGGCCAGCAGGACTTCCAGGCGGTTCAACGTGGCTATCCGCGCTTTGAGCGCGTCAAACGCCCGCATCAGGCAGCCCGACTCGATGAAGAGTTTATCCGCTTTTTCAGCCGCCCGCATTCCGGAATGGAAAACGTTGCCTTCCGCGGCGAACTTCAGGCGAAGCGCTTCAAAAAGCTGGCGCGTATTCCCGAGCTTCTCAAGGCTTGCGGCCATCTTGCCGAGGTCCTGGGCCTCGATGGCGAAGCACTGTTGCGCCATCCTGAAATTCCCGGAGGCGAGATGCTCGTTCCCGAATCTCCTTTCGGCAAGCAACCAAATGTGATAGTAATCGGCGCTGGCTTTTTGGCCAAGCCTGCCGAAGAAGGCGTTTTCCCTTTTTGAAGGTGCTTCGGCCCTATCTTTTCTCGAAGGTGCTTCAGCCCTATTTAGGATAATGGCCTGTGCCGTTTTAATCCTCCCCCAACAAACGGATTAATTCCAAGAATAATAGGAAATTATGCAGAAAGACCTATTTAACCTTTTTAGAGCGCAGATTCGATTGGTTTTTGAGTGA
>JAPLWU010000027.1 GCA_026396425.1 Microcaldota archaeon
GGTGCGCGGGCTGGCTTTACTTCATGATGGGAATGATTCTCGGTTGAAAATGTGTAAAAGTGGAAGCGTTCGTTCTTAACTACAACGGCGGGGAGAAAATCCTGAAATGCCTCTCGCGCCTTTCCAGCGAGATTGGGGAAATAACGCTCGTCGACAACGCCTCCACCGACAATTCGGTCGAGCTTGTGAGGAAAAACTTCCCGAAAGTCAAAATCGCGAGCGCCGGCGAGAACATCGTGGCGAGGGCCTTCAACGAACCCATAATGAACTCGGCATCGGACTGGGTGCTCATAATGCTCGGGGACATGATGGCTACAAAAGGATTCCTGGGAAAACTGGCAAGGCACGCCGGCCCAGGGGTTTTCGCGGTTTCGCCCAAAATAGTCAGGATGGGAGGCGGGACCGACTGGGCCGCCACTGAGCTTTCCTTCAGGCTCGGCCAGCCGAGCATATCGTGGAATACGCAGGCGGAAATAAGCGCCCCGAGGCGCGAGGCCTTCCCGCCCATAACCGGCCTTTTCAACGCACGCCTTTTCAGAGAGCTGGGCGGATTCGACGCGCTCTACTCGCCCACGTATTACGACGACGTGGATTTGGGCTACAGGGCGTGGAAGAGGGGGTGGAAGTGCGTCTACGAGCCGGCCAGCGTGGTCGAGCACGACCACGATGCGGCTATAGGAAAAGCATTCTCAAACGTGAAGACGCGCGCCTACCGCAACAAGCACCTTTTCGTGTGGAAGAACGCCGACCGGTTAACTCTAGCGCAATACGCGCTTTCCCTCCCGTTCTACCTTGCGGCCGGCACGCTTCTCCGCGGACCGCCATGCCTGCTCGGCTTCCTCGAGGCCTTCGGCCGCTTGGATGAGGCGAGAGCGAGGCGGGCTGAGGATGAGATGCGTAGGCTCCTTTCCGACCGCGAGATAAGGGAAGCCGTTGCCGGGCAGCGGGGGCAATAGCTTAATGAATGGAAGGGGCAAGGATAGGCAGGAACTGCAACATCGGCTCCTACGTGGAAATCGGCTCCAAGGTCGAGATAGGCGACAACTGCAAAATCCAGGCCTTCTCGTTCATACCAAACGGCGTGAAAATCGGGAACTGGGTTTTCGTGGGCCCGCACGTTGTTTTCACCAACGACAAATACCCTGACATGCACAAGAAGGAGTGGAGCGTCACCCCGACAATCGTGAAGGACGGGGCGCGCATATGCGCCAATGCGACCATTGTTTGCGGAGTGACCATAGGCGAGAATGCCATGGTAGGCGCCGGAGCGGTGGTTACGAAAGATGTCCCGCCGAACGCGGTTGTGGCAGGAAATCCCGCAAGAATATTGAGGCGCCCCAAATGACAGAACCCAAAACCGCGAAATGCTCCTGCGGCCATGACATCGAGGAGAAGGACGGGAAGTGGTACCATTCGTCATGCACGCTCGTGCAGAAATGCTGGTGCGGCTGCGAGAATCCCAAACCAAAAGAATGAAAAACCGAAACCAAAAGAATGAAAAACCGAGGAACCAAACGGGAAAAAAGTTGAAAAGCAGCTACGAGGATTGATTGCATGATACCGATTGCAAAACCAATGATTGGCGAGGACGAAATCAGCGCGGTTGCCGACGTCATGCGCTCCGGAATGATGGCCCAGGGCCCGAAGGTGAAGCAGTTCGAGGAGGAGTTTGCCAAATACATCGGGACGAAATTCGCGGTCGCCTCGAGCAACGGAACCACGGCATTGCACCTTGCGCTCCTCGCGCACGGCATAAAGGCGGGCGACGAGGTCATAACAACCCCATTCACTTTCATCGCTTCCGCAAACAGCATCGTAATGTGCGGAGCCAAGCCGGTTTTCGCGGACATAGGCGCGGACTTCAACGTCGACCCGCAAAAAATCGAGGAAAAAATAACGGAAAAAACCAAGGCCATAATGCCGGTCCACCTTTTCGGGCTCGCCTGCGACATGAAGCCCATAATGGAGATTGCGGAGAAGCACGGCCTCGCGGTTATAGAGGATGCGTGCCAGTCGCACGGCGCGGAATACAACGGAAAGAGGGTGGGCTCGTTCGGCACAGGCGTTTTCTCCTTCTACCCGACAAAGAACATGACTACCGGAGAGGGAGGAATGATAACCACCAACGACGAGGAGGCCGCAACCCTCGCTTCGGAAATCCGCAACCAGGGCTCGAAGCAGAGGTACTTTCACCACGTACTGGGCTACAACTTCAGGATGACCGACATGGCCGCTGCAATTGGAATAGTGCAGCTCTCGAAGCTCGAGCGCTTCATCGAGGCGAGGAGAGCCAATGCGGAAACGCTCACGAAGGGCCTCGCAGGTCTTCGCGGAATAGTCATCCCCTACATTCCCGAGGGAAGGCGCCACGTCTTCAACCAATACACCGTCCGCGTTACGCTCGGGCACAGGATGAACCGCGATACGCTCATGGCGGAACTCAACAGGCGCGGCATAGGCACCGGCGTCTATTACCCGCTCCCGATAAACAGGCAGCCCCTCTACAGGGACATGGGCTACGAGGAGGAGATGCCCGAGTCGGAAAAGGCGGCCTCGGAAGTGCTTTCCCTGCCCGTCCACCCAGCAGTCACCGAAGACAACATCGCCTTCATCCTTTCCGTGATGCGCGAGCTCTCGAAGTAAGGAATTTGCGGTTGATTTTAATGTGCGGAATCGCCGGCATCCTCGGCTCATCGGATAAGAAGACAGTTCGCAGGATGACCGATGCCATAAGGCACAGGGGCCCGGATTCCAGCGGCTTCTTCTGCGACAAGGGAATCTCGCTCGGCATGCGCCGCCTTTCAATCATCGATTTGAAGACCGGCGACCAGCCAATCTTCAACGAGGAAGGCGACATCGCGGTAGTATTCAACGGCGAAATCTACAATTACAGGGAAATCCGAAGCAAGCTCGAAAAAAAAGGCCACAAATTCTCAACTAATTCGGATACGGAAGTGATTCCCCACTTATACGAGGAATTCGGCGAGAATTTCGTTTCCTACCTTAATGGGATGTTCGCATTCGCTCTGTGGGATTCCAATAAAAATCAACTCCTGCTTGCAAGAGACAGGCTCGGGATTAAACCGCTCTATTATTATCACGATGTAAAGGGGAAGCGGCTCGCATTCGCATCGGAATTGAAATCCCTCCTTAAGAGCGGGCTCGTGAAGAAAAAACTCAATCAGGGAGCACTCTCCTCCTATTTGCGCTACGGCTACGTTCCCGCGCCCGTTTCCATATTCGAGAACGTGCAAAAGCTCCCTCCCGGCCACATGATGATTGCCGACGCGAAATCCGCCCGCGTGACGCAATACTGGGACGTGGATTTCAGGAAAAAAACAAACGAGAGCGGCAAGGCGCTCGAGGAAAAGCTGGTCGGGCTGCTCCGCTCATCCGTGAAGATGGAACTCATCAGCGACGTTCCGCTCGGCGCTTTCCTTTCGGGCGGAATCGACTCGAGCCTGGTGGTCGGCCTCATGTCCGAGTTTTCCGAAATCCCGGTCCGCACCTTTTCCGTGGGGTTCGAGGGCGAGTCGGAGTTTACGGAATTGGATTACGCCCGGATTGCTTCTGAAGCGTTCGGCACAAGGCACTATGAGCTCCTCGTCTCCCAAAAAAATGTCATCGACTCAATCGAAAAGCTCGCTTTCTTTTATGATGAACCCTTCGCCGACCCCTCGGCAGTCCCTACCTACATGGTTTCAGGGCTTGCGAGGAGGCACGTGAAAGTCGTGCTTTCGGGCGATGGCGGGGACGAGGCATTCGGGGGATACGACAGGTATACCTGGGACTCGCTTGCCGGAAGAATGGAGGTCCTGCCGCACCCAATCAGGGGTGCGGCTTCGGCCATCGCCTCCACCCTCGCGCACAAGATTCCGCTCCGCTTCCTGCAAAACGCCTCGCGATTCGCAAAATGGGCGACGCTCGAACATCCTGAGAGGTATTCGGAAATGGTTTCAGTATTCGCAAAGGCCGAAATTGAAGGGATGGGTTTCGCTCCGCCAAGGCCCATTCACGTGCAGACTCCGAACGCGGGCAGCGGCGCCGACCGCCTCTTCTACACGGACATAAAAACCTACCTTCCCGACGACATACTCGTAAAAGTCGACAGGGCGAGCATGGCCCACTCCCTGGAAGCACGCCCCCCACTCCTAGACCACCGCATAATGGAATTTTCGGCCTCTCTTCCCGCTTCTGAAAAGCTCGGCCTGCTTTCGAGGAAACTCATTTTCAAGCGGGCAATAAGGGAACTGCTTCCGCCGCAGATACTGAAAAGGAAGAAGATGGGGTTCGCGGTTCCCATAAGGAACTGGCTCAAGTCGGAACTGGGCGAATACGCTGCTAACGAACTCGAAAAAACTAAATTGGCCGATGCCAGGATGGCAAGCTCCCTTCTCGAACAGCACAAATCAGGAGGGCGCGACAACGCCTACAAAATCTGGACCCTGCTAATTCTCGAAAAATGGGCTGAAAAGTTCATGCCTTAGTTCGCATTCCCGAGGCCAAATCCTTCATCTCCCAGATTCCAAGCGCCCCGGTCGCGAAAAGCAGAATCACGTAAGTCGCGCTTATTGCGGCAACCGCGGCTAGTCCATATATCATATCGTGTATGCCCGCAACCGGGCCGGAAAATATCAAATAGGTCGCGAGGGCGCATGCGAGAGTGAGAAATATGGATTTGAAGTCGAGCGAGGCCTTCACCGTCTCGAGGGCTGCTCTGGCTGCTACAAGCGCGAACACCATCCTCGTTGCGACAACCGCCACAGCAGTCCCGGTTATTCCGTAAACCGGCGTTACCGCGAGCATCAGAACGACCTGGGCAGCGCCCCCGAGCAGCGAGATGAGCGTGGCCATCCTAATCCTCCCTCTTCCCACCAACACCGGGCTTGAAAGGGTCACGAGCGCCCTCTCGACGGCGAGCAGCGAGAGTATGGCGAGCACGAGGAACGCGCCCGCGAACTCCTGCCCGTAAAGCAGGATGAGGAACTTCTTGGAAACGAGGAATGCCCCCACAACGACGAGCGCGGAAAGCATGAGCCCGTACTTAATCGTCCTCGCGAGCATCCTGCCCCCCCTCTCGAGGCTCTCCCTCGCGTAGGCCGATATGAGCACCTGGTAGGAGAACGGGAAAATGGAGGTGAAGCTGCTCGCCCAGGACCAGGCGACCTTGTAAACAGCAACCGCGGCAGCGCCCTGCGAGAGCGCTATCACCAGCGGGTCGGAATACTGTATGAGGCTCGTCCCCACAGACTCCATCGTCCCGTATTTCATGTACCTCCCGACTTCCGGCTCAATATTTGAGGGTATCCCGAATTTTGGTGCAAGCTCCTCCCTCACGATGAAATAGAGGAGCACGAGGAACCAGACGAGGTACGCCAGCGCCATGCCGAGCATCGCCCCGAGGTAACTGCCGAACGCGAACCACATCCACGCGGGCAGGGCTATCCTGAGAATCTGGAAAACCACGGTGGCATAGAACGACAGTTTCGTCCTGCTCACCGCAATCAGCGCGTTGTGGAGCATGTTTCCGAGCGAGAGGAACGCGAGCAGGAGTGCGCCCAGCCTGAAGCCGTCAAGCAGGAATGGCGAATCGTATACGGAGGCAATCGCCCCTGCCCCGAGGAACATGGCGCACGATACTGCAGCAGTGGCAATCAGCCGCACCGAGAAGAGCAGCGAGAAGGTTCCGTGCCTGCCCTTCCCGCCCGATACGAACTTGAGGACCGCGTAGCTCGTCCCGAGGTCCACGAACCCGAGCAGGAGCGAGGCGAGGCCGAATGCTATGGAGAATTTCCCGAATTCCTCGACTCCCATTATGTTCGGCATGAGCCATATGAACACGATGCCCGCCGCGAACGTTAGCAACTGGCCGAGCACGCCCCACAGGTTCTCCCTTAGCAGGTAGGAATACCATTTGGCCATCGAATCAGTAATGCATTCGGATAATATGTATATATTAGTTTCAATCAAATTCGGAAGCATGGAATCCGCAATGACCGCGTGGCTCGGCAAGTTCGCCAGCGGGAAAACCCTCTTCGTAGGCGTGGGCAACCCCATGAACGGCGATGACGGGGTGGGCCCGTACATGGCCGGCAAGCTTCCCCACGCAATCGACGCGGGCAATGCGCCTGAAAACTTCATCGGAAAAATAAATTCCGCAAACCCCGAATCGGTGATTTTCATCGATGCCATGGATTTCGGCGGAAAGGCGGGCGAGGCGAGGATAATGGGCGCGAAAGAGGCGAAGGGCGAAACCTTTACCACGCACTCCCTCCCCCTCTCCTCCCTCCTCAGGCTCATCAACTGCAGGCGTGTTTTCATTTTGGGCATACAGCCCGCCGACACCACCTTCGGGGCGAAAATGTCGAAAGAGGTTAAAAAATCAGCGGATATGGCGATACGCGAGATAAAGGGCATTCTTGATTGATTGAATGTTGCAGCTTGTTTTAGGGGCATTTCTCGCTTTGCTTGCGACTTCATTAGGCGCGGCGATGGTTTTTCTTACCAGGCGCATAACCGCGAAGCACTTTTCGGGCCTTCTTGCCTTCGCCGCAGGCGTCATGGCCTTCTCGGTTTTCGAGATGCTCACCGCGGGGCGCGGGGCAATCGGCGAAGTGGGCGTTGCGCTGGGCTTCCTGTCAGGCGCGGCAGTCCTGCTTTTTTTCGAGAAAATCACGCCCCACGTCCACATAATCCTCAGGAAACGGGCCCTTTCCTCTTCGGGAAAAAAGGCGGCCATGTTCGCGAGTGCAATCTCGCTGCACAACATACCCGAGGGGTTCGCCATCGCCTCGGCTTTCGCCGTTTCTCCGGAATTCGGCTGGCTCGTCGCGTCATCAATAGCTTTGCAGGACATACCGGAGGGCTTCCTCGTATCGGCGCCGCTCGCCTCCTACGGCCTCAAACCCGCCCGCTCGTTTGGCTTCGGCGTTTTCTCGGGTTTCGCGGAGTTTGCTGCCGCCATATTCGGCTATCTCCTCCTCAGCTCCTTCCACGTTGCGGTTCCCTTCGCGCTCGCCTTCTCCGCCGGCGCAATGTCGTACGTAATACTGGTGGAGCTCATGCCCGATGCCCTGCGCGGCGGCAGGGAGCGCCTCGCCTCGGCGGCATTCCTCGCAGGCGCGGCAACGGCATCAATCATCTCGGGGATTTTCGGCTTTTAGCTGCGGATTCGGTTTTTGGTCGCGGATTCAGCAAATCTTTTTATTTAGCTGCGACTTCAGTAAATCTTTTTAAATTGTTCCTACCAACTCCCATTTGAATTCTTTTCGGAGTCGTGTGGAGCGGTATTATGTTTGCGGCCTATGCATTTACATTCGTCGTTGCATGCCTATTCTGGATTCTGCTCATGCTCGACCAGTCGCTTGGCTTCACGGCAAACATCCTGCTCGTTGGTTTCGTAGTCTCCGCCCTCGTATCCGCAATCTCCGCCCGCCATTTCGCGGCGGGCCTTAAGGTTTCGGACCTCAATCCAATGCGCCTCGCATACGCAATCGTCTACCTGGCTGACTTTGCATACGCCGAACTTGTTTCAAACGTGAAGATGATTCCCATCTCGCTCGGGCTTCAGGGAATAAGGCCCGCAGTCCTGAAAATCCCCCTGAAGACCAGGAACGAACTCATCATAACCGGCGTTTCGAACTCAATCACGCTTACTCCGGGCACGCTCACGCTCGATGCCAGGGACGGGTTCCTCTACGTGCACTGGATAACGGCGGACAAGGAGGGCGAGGGGGCCAAGGCAGACATTGTGGGCAATTTCGAGAAGAACCTCAAGAGGGTATTCGAATGATTTTCATTGCCTATGCGGCATATGCGCTTACCGCTCTCGCACTGATACTGCTGTACAGGGTTGCGAAAGGGCCGACCACGGCGGACAGGGTGCTCGCCGCGGACGCGGCAACCGCGTTGATTTCCTGCGCGCTCGCCCTGTTTTCGGTCGAGTCGGCGAGGGCAATATACTTCGACATCGCGCTGGTAATGGCCTCGGTTTCGTTCGTAGGCACGCTCGTGATAGCGAAATATTTCGGAGAGGGGAAGCTATGATAGTCGAAATTCTGCTCTCGGCAGGCGTCCTGCTCATGGCCATCGGCACGCTCGGAATCCTGAGGCTTCCCGACTTCATGAGCCGCTTCCACTCCTCGACAATCATAGCAACGCTCGGCTCTGCATGCATACTTTTCGCAATCGTCTATTACGGCTTCGCAATACAGAATTTTGCCTACATACGCCAGCCAATCCTGATACTCGCGGCCATAATGCTGACTGGCGCGGTGGGCTCGCATGCCATGGCCCGCGCCCAGTTCCTGAGGGGCGAGGTCCCGGATAACCTCGGGAAGAACGAATTCCCCAAACCCGATAAAGCTGATGCCGATGCTTGACATACTCGCGGCCCTCATAGTCATATTCTCTTTCGCCTACGCGGTGCGCGCCAAGGACCTGCTCGCCGCAACAATCGCCACGAGCCTCGGCGGGCTCGGCACCGCCCTTTATTTCCTCTCGCTTCACGCTCCCGACGTGGCAATGGCCGAGGCGGCAGTCGGCGCGGGCCTCGTTCCGCTCATATTCGTAGTCGCCATAGTCAGGACAAAGAGGTTTGAAAAGTGAGAAAGAGGTTTGAAAAGTGAGAACTTCGACGATAATGAACCTTGCCGCCGCTTCGGCGATTCTGATGGGCGCGGCCCTGCTCTATTCGCTATACTCCCTGCCCCGTTTCGGCTCCCCTATCCTCGATTCCGCGAACTACATCCTCCAGGCCGCGGCCGAAAAGACGGGCGCTGCCAACATCGTGTGCTCCATAGTACTGGACTTCAGGGGCTACGATACCCTGGGCGAGGCGACGGTTCTGCTCACCTCGGTTCTGGGGGTGTTCGTTGCGCTGGCTGGCAGGGAAAAAGGTAGAGAAAAATGATGAGCCCGATAGTAAGAACATCATCCAAGCTGCTCTTCCCGTTCATACTAGCCTACGGCCTCTACATAGTCGCCAACGGCCACCTCACGCCGGGCGGGGGATTCCAGGGCGGGGTGGTAATGGCAATGGCCTTCTACCTCTACCTGCTCTCTTTCGGCCATGAGAAGACGGAGAAGATTTACGATGAGGCGAAGCTCTCAATCACCGAGTCGTTCGGCTCGCTCCTGTTCATAGGAATCGCTTTCGCGGGCCTGCTCCTCGGCTTCAAGTTCATGGGCAACTGGCTCGTGAAGGGAACTTTATTCGACATCCTGAGCGCGGGCTTCATGCTTCCGCTCAACTTCGCCATAGGCCTCAAGGTTGCCGCGGGCGTCTTCACGATTGCGCTGCTGTTCGTCATATTCGCCGAACAGGCGCCCAAAGTCGGGGAGGAAAAAACCGAAGCCATCCAAACCGGCGAAGAGGACCAAATGATCGAGTGATGAATCGAATCGAAAAAATAACGAGAAAAAAAATGGAAAAATGATTTGTACGGTCGACTCGAGGATGCGAGGAATTAAAATGCGGAGAATTAAGATGCGAGGAATTAACGACGTGCTTGAGTGATGCAAATGCTGGAAGCCATTAACTTCAACTACCTGCTCTGCGGCATCGTTATCCTAATCGGCATTTTCGGCGTCCTCACCAAGCGCAATCTGGTGAAGCTGGTCATCGCGCTCTCGATAATCGATACTGGGGTCAACATGTTCATAATTTCGCTCGGCTACCGGATTTTTGCCGACAAGGCGTCGACCGCGCCCATACTCGGCGAGGGCGCCACGATTGCCAACATGGTCGACCCGATACCGCAGGCCCTCACGCTCACGGCCATAGTCATAGGCGCCTGCGTTACGGCTCTCGCGCTCTCGCTCGTCGTCTCCTTCCACTCGAAAGGGGGGAAATTCGAGGTAGACTTCAGGAGTGATTAGGATGGTTGAGGGAAAACATTCGCGAATCCGAGTTCGAGCTGCCGGGTCGACTCGAGGAGAGTTCGAGTTGCCGAGCCGACTCGAGGAGAGCTCGAGCTGCCGAGCCGACTCGAGGGGATTTTGATGAGCGATTGGATTTTGGATTGGAGTTTGAGGAGTGATTGATTTGCTTCCGCCGGTTGTCCCGATAGGTATATACCTGCTTGGCGCATTCCTAATCCCGGTTATTTCGAAATTTTACAAAAGGGCGGTCTGGGCCTGGTCGCTTCTCGTCTCGCTGGCGGTTTTCGCATCCGTCATCCTTCTCTACCCCGGCCCGGGCCAAGTCTATTACTACTGGCTCGGGGACTGGGTTCCGCAGGCGACCGTGTACGGAATCGCCCTGGCGCTCGACTCGCTCAACTGGCTTTTCCTGTTCCTTCTCGCCATGTTCACGCCTCTCGCAATAATCTACTCGAAGCCATACGTAAAGGAGCATACCTCAAAGTATTACGCGCTCCTCCTGCTCCTCTCCCACACGTGGATGCCCGAGGCCTACTCCTCGGCGCCCTCGCCGGTCAGCATGCTGCTCATAGGGGTGAAATACGGCGCGGGACTGTACGTCCTGCTCCGCATCCTCTCGGTAATTTTCGGCTTCGTCGGCACCAGCTGGCTCCTCATACTCATAGGGCTGGTTACGATGGTGGTCGGGGTCACGATGGCCATGGTTCAGGTTGACTTCAAGCGCATGCTCTCCTACCATGCCATAAGCCAGCTGGGCTACATGGTGCTTGCATTCGGGCTGGGCACGCCCCTGGGGCTTGTCGGCTGCCTCTTCCACGTCTTCAACCACGTGATTTACAAGGGGATGCTCTTCCTCACCGCGGGTTCGGTCTACCACAGGACGGGAACGCTTGACGTGAACAGGATGGGCGGGCTCGCAAAAGTAATGCCATTTACGGCGCTCGCCTTCGCAATAGGGGCGCTCTCAATCAGCGGAGTTCCGCCTTTCAACGGCTTCGCTAGCAAGTGGGTCATATACAACGCGACGTTCCAGGTCAACCCGCTCCTCACGGCAATCTCGCTTCTCGTGAGCGCGCTCACCCTCGCGTCTTACGTAAAGGTTTTCCATGCGGTATGCCTCGGAACGGGGCAGGCAACCGCGGGAATAAGGGAGGTTCCGCTCCCGATGCTGCTGCCCATGCTGCTGCTCGCCCTCGCATGCGTGCTGGTCGGCCTCTTCCCGGAAATAATCATAACCTATGTGGTCGGGCCGGCTGCGCAGGCCCTCGCCTCGCCGCTTAGTTACATTTCTCCGGTGATTCCATGATGGAGCTGCTGGGCTATTGGGATGCCTTCACCTGGGGCTGCGTGCTTACCGCCCTGTTCTGCCTAGCCTACCTCATCTTCTCCTTCCGCTCGAACGAGAGGGAAATAAAGGAGACCTTCCTTTCCGGGGAGGACATCGAATACTCGACGCCCATATACGGGTTCTTCTACGGTTTCGAGAAGGCCCTCGCGCCCCTGTTCCATTCCGAGGAGCGCTTCCATTCCGAGATAATCCACGAGTATGTCGCATACCTGCTCATCTTCTCGCTTATCGCGCTCATAATATTCCTTTACATGGCGTCAATCGGAGGCACTACAATATGAAAGGTTCATGCTCTCGCCTCGCCCGCCCGAGTTCGTCCGTCATTACGGGTGCGTTCGGTGCGCCAGCTCGCGTTCGTGCCCGGGCGCCGCCCG
>JAPLWU010000068.1 GCA_026396425.1 Microcaldota archaeon
ACGCAGGACGAGAAGGTGAAGCGCGACCTCGGAACGATGAGGGCATGCCCCAACTCGGCGTGCGGCAAGATGATAGCGGCCGGCCTCTCGACCTGCCCGCACTGCAACAGGAGCGTAGGTGCTTGATATGGAACCAAAAACAATCGTGCTGCTCGTGCTGGCGGTTTCGCTTTTCGGCTGCCTTCTCGCGCCAACCGCATCCGTGCCATACCGCGTGGTTTCGAACACCTCCGGCGACGACAGGTGCCTCCAGGAGGGCGGGGCTTGCCTTTGCATGATGTGCAAAAAGGGCGGTATCGAACTGCTTTTCGGTATTAAGATTCACGAAACAAACCTCTATAAGGGAAAATGCTGGTTCGGCGGAAAAGATACCTACGACCCCGACAACCCGCTGCTGCCCGATGGCGTTTGCAGCAAGGAGATGATTGACGAAATAATGGATTACGACCCCGACAACCCGTCCAGCGCGCCGTGGGACAGCGACCCGTACATACGGTATTTCATGTACGGCTTCGGCCCGACTTTCGGCGACTTCGAGGCCGCGAACCAGTACTGCGCCAACAACCTCACAATCATTATGGCTATCCTCAAGAGGACCGACGGAAAGGCGCCAAACCCCCCGCCTCCAGAGGTAACCAAGTGCTACCTGACGGCAGGGGTCATCCCCGTCTACGTCTACTACACGCAGGGACTGCAGACGACGCCGATTGCCATGACCAACTTCATACGCAGAATGCAGGGAATGCCCACGACGTATGAGGACCCGGGCTTTTTGCCCGATGAAGCCGATGAACTGGGGCCGGTCATTGTCACACCGGAATTCAGGTATAATGACCAGCTCCCAGCCGCAGTTGACGCGGTGAAGGGCCAGCTCGATGCCATATTCCTCGACTGCAAGAAATGCATGGTCGCCCTTGCCCCAAGAAAATACGGCACCGTGCAGGAGGACATAAAGGCGGTGGATGCGGTGCTTCTTGACAGCAACGGCCTGCTCAACGGCTACGAGAGGAAGGTCCACATAATCGGGCAGGAGATGCTCTTCAGCCCCGAGAAGGACTGCGACTTCTACAAGCAGTTCAACGATGGCCTCAACTTCTCGCTCGAAATGCTGAAGAAGTACGACAAGCCCGTGCTGTGGCTTTCGTTCGGGATAGCCGACACGGAACGCTCGGACGGGACGTGCGAGTGGACGAGGAAGGAAGTGGCCGACTATTACGAATACGTTTTCATGAACACGCCCGCGATGGTGGCCTCGGGCATAATCGGCGTTGTGCAGGCAGGAATAATGGACGATGGCAGCGCGGGCACTTCTCAATCCGTTTGCCCGAATGGCAGGTGCGAACAAGGCGAAACCAATCTTGGATGCCCGCAGGACTGCACAATCGCTACCTGCGGGAACACGGTCTGCGACTTGGCCTTGGGAGAAACGACTTCCAACTGCCCGACCGACTGCTCGGTCCGGGTCTGCTCCGAATCAAGCAGCGAGAGCTGCGGCTACGGGCTGATGGAAACCTCGGAGGAGAAGAAGCAGCCGGTTTTCGACGCCTGGTTCAGCGCATGCCGCTTTTACTACGGCAGGAGCTCGTTCGTCGAGGAGGGGCCATTCCCATCTGACTGCGGGAATGGCAAGTGCGAGCTAGGGGAAACTTCAGCCTGTTCCGGTTGCTTTGCAACCTGCGGGAACGGCGCCTGCGATTCGGCTTCTGGAGAAACGAATTCGAACTGCCCGACCGACTGCCCGCCCCAGCTCTTCAACGTGGTTCCAGCCATATTCTCAGTTGATGCCGACCCGACGGACAACATCCCGAACGAGGTCAACCCGAACAAGGCGTATTGCAATTACGCAATGAACCTGGGCGTCTACGGGCTCTACGACACGAGCACGCGCTCGGCAGAGCGCCAGTTGGAAGCCATTCCCAAATGCTACTACTGCGACGAGTGCCTCGGCCCGCTCACCGCCCAGCGGCTCCTTGCTTACCCGGACCTCAACAAAATCAACGATGCCCTCCTGCCTTTCAGGCAAAACATAAACGACGAGCATCCGACCGGCCCGGGCAACCCGACCGGGATTGAGCCCGAATACTGCACGCACCTGGAGATAACCATGGTCTCGCAGGCCGCCTCGAAGTGCAACGTCGACCCGATGATTCTCAGGGCCATGGCATGGAACAACACGTGGGAGGAGCTCATGCTCAATCCGCCAGGATACTGGGCCGAAGATGTTTTCAACTGCTACGAGAACTTCACCGCCTATTACACTACAATTGCGGATACGACTTGCAACCCTGACGACCTGACGCTGGTGACCAACCCCGCTTACCAGCCGAAAACCGAACCGGGTTATCCCACGCCAGTTTTTACCGACTTATGCATCAATCCTGCTCCTGCTTACATACCGAGCCTCCCGCCCGCGCAGGGATTGAAGCCGTGCGAGTTCGGCCTCATCTCCTCCTCATATCTCCCCTACGACCAGGTGAGCGCGCAACTCCCGTACACGAGCCAATACGCGGGGCAGGAACCCCTCCTGTGCGGGCCCGACTTCAACCCGCTCTCTGCAAGCGGGAGCATATGCCTCGCCTCCGCGCGCCTCTGCTCCTACCTCAGCGGCTATAACGCCACCCCGGAGTTCGGGGATTTCAGGGGCACGGGAGTCCGCGCTGCAGGTTATGAAAACGAGCTGACCGCGTTGAAATGGCTCTCGGACCCGGCGGCCCCTGACCCGAACGGCAGGACGCGCGCGCAGAACCTCGGCGCCCTCCTTCCCGATGGCGTCACCCTCGAACCGCAATACGCGACCGCCAAGTGGGCGCTCGCCTTTGTTTCCCTGGCCCAATACGAACTCGGAACCGACGGGCTCACCCAGCTCTACAACCGCTGGGCTTCGACGCTGGGATGCAGGGACCCGGAAATCCTAGGGGAGATAAACGGGCTAGGCGCCGGCTCCTACTGCCGCTGGTTAAAGGGAATACAGTCGTACGATACCTTGGCTAATTGTCTGGCGGCTCCTCCGGGACTCGGGTCTTGCACGATAAATTGCTGTAATGCGTTGGGAGCACAGAACCCGTCGCTCAACCTCCAACGCTGCTGGGATAATCCGGATTGCTGCACTAGTAATGCATGTAATCCCAATAATCTAGTCCCGCCCGCGGGAACCTGCTGCAGCCATGTGCTTCCTGCTCCTGCCGCTTGTAAGGTTGGCCCATTGTTCTACGACCCCCTCATCTGCCCCGGAACCGCCTGCGGAACCAACAAATGTTGCGGCAACCCCAACTTCTACGACTTCGCTTGCAACTGCAGGTCCGACCAGAACGACGACGGCCTGCCCGACCCGCCGCCCCTCGCCTGCGACGTTCTCGCCAGGTATCTTTACCTGATAGAGAACTGCAATACGCTGTGCTACCAGTACAACCAGGGAGCGTAAACCTACTCTCGCCCAAAAGGAAAAAAACCAATAAAAGAAAATCAATAAAAAAAGAATGCCTCCCTTCTCTTCTTCTTTCCCTACTTCTCCCCTCTCTCGTAGACCGCCATCACCGAGTTATCGAGCTCATCGAGTCTCGCAGGATTGAACTTGCGGAAGAACCTGATGAGCTCCTCCCGGTTCTCCCACTCCCCGGAATCGTTCAGCCCGTCGTTGTCGAGAATCCGAATCATCTTTTCCACGATCGGATGCCTCCCCGAAACCACGTAGGGCTCGCAGACGATGACGCGCTTCCTGGTCCCGGAAACCGCCTTCTTCATAAACTCCTCGTGCTTCGGGTTCAGATGGTGGAGAAGATCCATGGCAACGCACACATCAAACTCGCCGTAGCGGTCAAAAGTCATGGCGTCCTGCTTTATCACGTTCCTTTTCTTGTTCCTCGCGTAGCTTATGAACTGTTCGTTGAGTTCGAGCCCCAGGTAATAATTGCCGTTAAGATGGGACTGGAGCGTCCCCGTTCCGCAGCCCACGTCAAGAACGCGGTCGCCGGGCATTACGAGCCGTCTCACGTAATCGTAGCGCCTCCCAAGGTTTCTCCAATGCATCGCATGCATGGCGGCGCGGTATATCTCCCCTCTCCAATAAATCGGCGATTGCATCCTTTCACTTTTTTTGATTCTTGTCGGCATTTGTTTATCTGTCTTTTGGAGGATGATGAGCGCCAGGGACGAGATTTGAACTCGCACTCCCCGCAAGGGGAACCAGATTTCTTGTCCGTTTAACGGATGCTGGAAGGTATCAGGAACCCGCAGTAGGTTCCTCATCTCAAGTCTGGCGCGTTACCGGATTCCGCCACCCTGGCACACCCTAAACTATTCGGCGAAGTGATTAATAAAACTAACCACAAACACCAAAACCCAAAAAAAGTAAAAACCCAAAGCAAAAACTCGAGCGCAAAATCAGTCCTTAATTTTCGATATCCTGGCCGTCCCTTCATTCGAGGCTTATCTCGATGTGCACGGTATCGGGCACTCTCACGCGCATAATCTGCCTGAGCGTCCTCTCGTCACCGGCGACATCAATGATGCGCTTGAATATGCGCATCTCCCACCTCTCGTAGGTGTCGGTGCCGTCCCCGCAGGGCGTCCTCCTCGGACATATCTTGAGCCGCTTGGTGGGCAGAGGTATCGGGCCCCTCATCTCCACGCCCGTGGCCTTCGTAATCTCCCGTATCTGGTTGCACACTTCCTCGAGTTCCTTGGGGCTCTTGCCCACGAGCTTTATTCTTGCTTTGCCCATACTTGCACCCTTTTCGGCTCCCATCGCAAACGGGTGGGACGCCACGATTCACAAAATGTCCAATAAAATCAAAACATAAAATAAAAAAATCAAAAACTACATCTGCTTCTTCGTGATTTCCAGAATGACGCCAGCCGCCACAGTCTGGCCCATGTCCCTCACCGCGAACCTCCCGAGCTGCGGGAATTCCGAGAACTTCTCGGCCACTATGGCTTTGAGCGGCCTTATCTTCATGATTGCCACGTCGCCCGTCTTGACAAAGTCGGGGTTCTTCTGCTGCGTCTGGCCGGTCTTGGGGTCCTTCTTCTCGAGAATCTCCTCGATCCTGCAGGCCACCTGGGTAGTGTGTATGTGGAATACCGGCGTGTAGCCCTTGGCGATTGCGGTCGGGTGCTCGAGCACAACGACCTGAGCCGTGAAGTCCTGCACAACAGTTGGCGGGTTCGAGGCGGTCCCAACGACCTCGCCTCTCCTCACGTCCTTCTTGTCGACGCCCTTCACGTTGAAGCCGACGTTATCGCCAGGCCCTGCCTGCGTGAGGGGCTGGTGGTGCATCTCGATGCTTTTCACCTCGCCCTTCGCTCCCGATGGCATGAAGACGACGTTGTCGCCGACCTTCATAATCCCGGTTTCAATCCTTCCAACCGGCACCGTTCCGTGTCCGGTGATTGTAAAAACGTCCTGTATGGGCATCCTGAGCGGCTTGTCAATCGGCTTCGGAGGCACCTTGAACATGTCGAGCACCTCAACAAGGCACGGGCCCGTGTACCACGGGGTCTTGTCCGGTGTCTTCTTCGAGACGTTCGCGCCGTCGTATGCCGAAGTGGGCACGAAGTGTATGTCGGCGACCTTGTAGCCGATGTTCTTGAGCAGCGTCGTGAGCTGCGCCTTCAAATCGTCGTATTTCACGCGGTCGTACTTGACCTCGTCCATCTTGTTGATTGCAATGGCTATCTGCTGTATGCCGAGCACCTTCGCGAGGAAGGCGTGCTCCTTTGTCTGGGGCTGGATGCCGTCCTTGCACGACACGACGATCACTGCGGCATCGGCCTGGCTCGCCCCGGTAATCATGTTCTTGATGAAGTCCCTGTGACCCGGCGCGTCGATGATGGTGAAGTAGTACTTCGGGCTCTGGAAGTCCCTGTGCGCAACGTCAATGGTGACCCCCCTCTCCCTCTCCTCCTTCAACTCGTCCATGACGAAGGCGAACTCGAAAGTCGGCTTGCCGACCTTTTCCGCCTCCTCCTTCAGCTTCCTGAGCTGCTGCTCGCTGATTGCCCCTGTCTCGTACAGGATTCTCCCGACCATGGTGCTCTTACCGTGGTCGACGTGACCGATGAAGACCAGATTCATATGTTCTTTTGCAGCCATAAGCACACCTCCACTATCGTTACCACATATGTTCAAGATGCACCCGCAGAATTATAAACCATTCTTCCATTCGCGGAACCTTAAACAGGCACATCTATTTGCCTCAGCATTCTTTTAAACCTATCGTCAATATGCGAGGTGGAAAAACCGAACACGAGATGAAAAAATAAAACAATTGGGAAAAATAAACTCGAGTTAAAAAAATAAAAAAAACAAAACTCGAACTTTCGTCTCGAATCGCGCGTTTTTTCGGGATTTTCGCCTCGAACTGCGCAGTTTTCTCGGTTCATAACCTACCATCTTATCCCGAATTCCTTGAATTCGCCCGTCGCATTCCCCCACGTCTCCTCAATCCGTTGGACATTCGCGGCAGGCGAGCCCACCGAGCACCACATGAGGAGAGTCTGCAATTTCTCCCTCTCGCCCTCGGCCATTATCTCCACGGTCCCCTCGGGCGCGTTCCTCACCCAGCCGACCAATCCGAGCGAGCGGGCTTTCTCCATGGCGTGCGCCCTGAAGAAAACGCCCTGAACCCGGCCATGAACAACGATGCGAAGGCGCTCTGCCATTCCCAAACCCCGCTCGCGGACCCCTGCCCCAACCACAAAAACGAAGGGCTCGCTCGCCGTTCGCCAACACGTGCCTCGGACCCGTGCCCGAACCCGAAAACACGAATGAGCAGTCCGCTCTGCCCTTCTGCCTCGCTAATGATTAGGGCTTTTAATTTAAACTATTTTGGTTCGGTGCGAATATTGCTTCCCCAAGCTCCACTTCGCAGGCGAGAGCCGCAGCTCCTCGTGCGTTTTCGCGTATTTGTCGAGCGGAATCCCCCTCACGGCCGCCTCGACCGCCTGAAGGAGCGCGGTTGCCCCGGCCCTCGTTCCGTTCGGATGGCCGTGCACCCCGCCGCCGGCCTGTATGACGATGTCATTTCCGAAAATTCTCACCAAATCAGGAACGTTTTCAGGCGCGAGCCCCCCGCTGCATACGGAGAAGACGGGCTTAAGCCCGGCCCACTTCCCGTTAATGGTTTTGTGAATCCCCAAAACCTCCCCTCTTCCGCCCTCCATCTTTCCCACGACCGCGCCGATGTGGAGCTGGTCGACGCCGGCCATTCGCGCAAGCTTCGCGAGCGGTAGCATGGCGATTCCGTGCCTTTTATTTCTTGCGAATGCGGCATACATGGCCCTGTGCCCGTGAATTACCATGCCCAGCTTCTGGTTGCGTATGAACTGGAGGCCCGAGAAGCCGGCCGTTATTATGTCGACCATTATGCAGTTTCCGCCGTGCGCCTTCACGAACTCGGCCCGCCCGAGCATTACCTCACTGCTCGCGGTTATGTTTGCCGCGTACATTTTTTTCTTCCCGGTCTCGCTCTCCGCCTTTTCCTTCGCCTCGAGAACCCGCGCAATCCGTTCCTCAAACTTACAAAAGGTTTGGCTCGTGAGGTTCTCATCGTCTTTGACGAAGTCGATTCCGCCGGCCCACGCGTCGTAGGCGACTTTCGCGGTCTCCTTCGGGTTGAGGCCGACCTTCGGCTTCACAATCGTCCCGATGTGCGGCCTCCTGTTTTTCGAAGTCCCCATGATTCGCCTGACTCCTTCCATCCCGAATTCCGGTCCTTTGAAGCTTCGGGCATATTTGTCAGGAATTTCGAAATCCAGCAGCCTCAGATTATCGACTCCCTTCATCCCGAATATGTTCCCCGCTATGTCGGAAAGAATCTGCGGAACGTTCCCGTCCTCGAAAAGCTCGACCGGGTAGGCGATTTTCATCACCGCCCCGCCTCCTTCCTTCCTTATGCTGAAAACCCTTGCCGCGAGATTTCGCATCACGCGCTCCTTCATCGTCGAGATTTTCGTCCACGTTCCGACAGAACTTTCGGCGGCAATCTCGTTCGCGGCTTTCTTCAGGTCCTTCGATTCCACGTAGACGGTCGTTACGACGTCGCCATTCTTTTCCGGCTTGTAACGCAAATCAACAAAATCCATCTAACCACCTTCGCTTACACCAACCAAACAATTGCCGCAATATGTTTATAATCTGTCGAGTGAAACTTTAACTTGGTGGTCGTAGTCCCGATGGTCCTGCTGTTCGGTTCCCTTTTCCTGATGCTTTCCTCGCCCGGCCTCGGCCTCGCCTCTTTTGTTTTTTTGATTCTCGCGATATTCCTGCTAATGCTCGTCCTCTCGTATTTCTCCCTCGGCATATACCCCGTCGCCCTCAGGCGCAGGGGCCTTAAGACGATTCCCTGGGGAGTCGGCGCTTTCGCCCGCATTATAGTCGGGGGGATAGCGGTTTTCCTGGCCGCGATTTTCGGCCTCATGGACAGGAAATTGTTCGCGGCCTCTGTCCTGCTCCTCGCGGGCCTGCTGCTCACGGTTGCCGCAATGTACTTCGGCTTCGCCGGTTCCGCAGGGGCCGGGGGAAAGCTCGTTTACGGCCTCGCTGGCATCGCGTTCATAGCCCTTCTTGCGGTTATTTACGCAGTACTGGTCGCGTACAGCTCAGTCAGACTCGTGCTGTGGCCCTACCGGTTCGTTTCCAGGGGCGAGCCAATAATCGAAGGGATAAAAAACACGTGGAAGATGACCGAGGGGAAGGCCGCGAGGATATTCGTCGCCAATTTTGGGATAATGCTCGCCATCGCCTTCGCTTCTTTCGTCCTCATGATACCCATATTCATCCTGCGGGTTGTCGAAACAATCGCGCTGGCCCTCGTCCTGGGTTTCCCGTTTCCGGTCGTTTCGATGATACTGCAGCTCGCGGTCAGCACGCTGATGACTTTCCCGATGATTTACGCGCTTTCCGCGCTCTATTCGAGAATAAGCGCCGATAAGGCCATGATAAGCACTGAGAAGGCTCTCAGGATAAGCACTGAAAAGGCCTAGGCCCCGCGGCCAATCTCGTCGTCAGTGGGGCCTGCGAATATCCGCAGTCCCGTCTTCCCGCCCTCCTCGTACTCCTCGACAAAAAGCTCCGAGTCGGTGCTGAGCTGGATGCGGGCGCCTATTATGGCTTTCAGCTCTTCCTGCCCCAGCCCGCTTATGAAAATCTCGTCGCCGGGCTTCATTGTCCGGACTGCCGAGGACAATATCAGCTTTATCTCCTCGCCCACCCGGCTCTTTTCAATAGTGTCCTCGCGCAGGAGCCCGAACCAGCTGTAGAGGCCCACCTTGATTCCTCCGCACTCCTCGGTCAATCTTATCTCCCTCAGCCCGCCCGCCATGTCCGGCCCGGGCTTCCCGGGTTTTTTCACGGCCTTCTTCTCAGGCCCGGTTGCCGCCTCCTTCGGAACGCTCTCGCCCGCCCTCGGCATGGCGTGCGAAACGGAAACATATCCCTTCTCCATCCCGACGGATTTTGTTTTCGCCTTTCCCTGCGGTTTCGCAATTTTTTTCTTTTTTCCGGGTTTTGCGGCCAACCTCTTCTTTTCGACTTTCGCGGCCGCTTTCGCGAGCTTCTGGATTTTTGTTTTTTGCTTCGCGAGCTTCGACTGAACTGATTTCTTCTTTTCGATTTTCGCGAGCGGTTTCGAGTTTTTTGTTTTTTGCTTCGCGGGTTTTGCTTTCGGCTTTGCCTCCCTTTCATTTTTCTTTTTTTCAAATTTGGCTTTTTTCGCCTTTGGCTTAGCTCCCGCTGGCAGCTTGCTTTTCGTTTTCCCTTTCATCTTGGCCGCCTTCTTCGCCATATGGAAAGAGCTTTCGTCCCGCGCCTTATAAACCTATCCGCACTGCCCATACCGAAAAACATTATAAGCACTGATACGCCAAACCATACGCACTAATCCCTAGGTGGTTTTATGGTCAAAAAAATGATTGGTACTACAAGGCTCAAGGAGGGCTTCGCCAAGATGCAGAAGGGCGGGGTCATAATGGACGTCGTGAATCCGCAGCAGGCGAAGCTGGCCGAGAAGGCCGGCGCTGTTGCAGTAATGTCGCTGCACCGCGTGCCTGCGGACATAAGGGCGGAGGGAGGAATCGCGAGAATGGCCGACCCGCTGGTTACCGGGAAGATAATGGAAGCCGTAACTATTCCGGTGATGGCAAAGTGCAGGATTGGGCATTTCGCCGAGGCGCAGGTGCTCGAGGCCCTCGGGGTGGACATGGTCGACGAGAGCGAGGTCCTGACCCCAGCCGACGAGGAAAACCACATTGACAAGAAAAAATTCACCGTCCCGTTCGTTTGCGGCGCAAGGAATTTGGGCGAGGCCCTGAGACGCATACACGAGGGCGCGGCAATGATTCGAACGAAGGGCGAGCCCGGCACGGGCAACGTCGTCGAGGCGGTCAGGCACATGAACGTGATGAATTCCGAAATAAGGGATTTGGCGCGGAACAAGCACAACAACACTTTCCTCGAAAGGAAGGCGCACGAATACCGCGTGCCGCTCCAGCTCGTGCAAAAAACCGCGGAGATGGGCCGCCTGCCGGTCGTTAATTTCGCGGCTGGGGGGATAGCGACTCCTGCCGACGCCGCGCTCATGATGCAGCTTGGCGCCGACGGCATTTTCGTCGGCTCAGGCATATTCAAGGCGGGCAACCCCGAGAAATTCGCCCGCGCAATCGTCGAGGCCACGCGCAACTACGACAAGCCGGAAATCCTCCTCAGGGTTTCGAAGGGGCTCGGCGAGCCCATGAAAGGCACGCTCCTGGAAAGCGACCGCGAGAAGATGCAGCTGCGCGGCACGGGCTGATTCTTTGAAAATAGGCGTTTTGGGGATGCAGGGCGCCGTGAGCGAGCACATGCACGTAGTTGAAAAACTGGGCCACTCGCCGGTATGGGTCAGAAACAAAGGCGACCTCGAAGCCATACGCGCGCTCATAATCCCGGGCGGAGAATCCACGACAATATCAAAACTGGTCGAACTCAACGACCTTTACGGGCAAATCAGGCGCATGGGCCAATCAGGATTCCCCATTTTCGGAACCTGTGCCGGCCTAATTTTGCTTGCGAAAAAAGGCGATGGGGAAGTGAAGCGGACAGGGCAGAAACTGCTCGGGCTCATGGACACGCAGATTACGAGGAACGCGTTCGGGAGGCAGAGAGAATCATTCGAAATCGAGCTGGATGTTGGAAAAATGAAAAATTTCCCGTGCGTGTTCATCCGTGCGCCCGCCATCACGAAAACTTTCGGGAAGTGCAAACCACTTGCGAAATTCGAAAAATTCGTAGTTGCCGCCGAGCAGGGCAATCTTCTAGCAACCTCCTTCCACCCGGAGCTGACCGAAGATACGCGAGTTCACGAATATTTTATAGAAAAAATTTAATTCGAGCCTGGACTTTCTCCTTTTCTCGCCTTATTTTTTATTTATTTTTATTACTTCAGAATGGAGTATTTGCTGATGTAGCTGTGCGTCTGCAGGATTATCAGGAAGGGCATGACGACGAGCGAGTTTATCACGAGCACGGCGTAGCGCGAGTAGGGGAAGAAGCCCTTGATTAGAATGAAGAGCACGTCGAGAGCCGACAAGGCGAGTATGGCAATCGCGAGCCAGAGGACGAAGTAGTCGAACCTCCTCCTTATCTGCGTGAGGCTCGCCTCGATTGCCCGCACCGGCCTCAGGTCGTCAATCACCATCGCCGCGGGCGCGTAGAATATGCAGGTGGATATGAACAGCGCCACGAGCGGGCCCACGACTTCCTGCACCGCGTATTCGTATGCGATGAGATTGACCACGAGCAGGAGAATCTCTGCGGTGAGGAAGAGCCAGAACACGCCCAGCGTGTACCTCTCGAGCCCGCCGACCATCTCCCTGCTCACCTTGGTCATCGTCCTCCTCGACTTTATTATCATGTTGATTGCCACTATGGCGATTGAGACGAGGAACATCGAGAGGAGGAACGAGATTATGGCGAGCGCCGCGTCGAGCTCGCTCATGGCGGGTATGCTGCCGGTCCTCAGGAAAGTGCCGCCGAGGGAAACGTAACTTGGCGCAGGCGAAAACAACGGGACGAGGAAGGCCAGCAGCGAGGGAATGGAGAAAAACAGTATCCACTTTATGTTCAGCTCGAAAGTCTGGATTGTGTGGTCTATCAGCCCTGCCATCGCTAACCTATTACATTCGTTCTTTTAACACTTTCTTAGGCTAGACAAGGCGCTCGGCCTTGAGGTGGCTCGGCCCGGCCCCGACTATCCTGACCCAGGTCTTCTTGCCGATGTGCCCGTCCTCGACCACGACGGGCTTGTAGTTTATGTTCCTGCCAACGGCGCCCCCGCTCGTCAGCTCTGTTATCCTGACCTCATATTCCCTGCCGACAAGCGCCCTGTTCCTCCCGAGCGCAATCCGCCTGCAGACCTCGCTCATCCTCCCGCTCCTCTCGTTCACAATCCCCCTCGCAACCCCGCCAGTCTTGGCCATAAGGGCCGCCCCGGTCCCTGGCCTCGCGGAATATTTCGAGACGTTGACGATGTCCGGCTTCACTTTCTCAATAAGCGTGACCGTCCTCTCGAAATCCTCCTCCTTCTCGCCCGGAAATCCAACAATTACATCTGTGGCAATCGTAATCTCCGGAATTTTCGCCCTCAGCCTGCCAACTAACCCTGCAAAATCTGCGGCCGAATGCCCCCTTTTCATCGATTTGAGAATCCCGTCGCTACCGCTCTGCACCGGAATGTGGGCGAACTTGTAGAATTTCGGGAGTTTGAAGGCTTCGGCCAACTCCCGATCCCGTAGCGCGTGCTCGGGGTTCATCATTCCCACGCGCACGAGGAAATCGCCGCCCACCCCGTTCACCTTTGCCATCAGTTCGCTGAGCATCGGCTTTCCGCAAAGGTCAATCCCATAGGCCGCCGAATCCTGCGCGGTCATCTGCACCTCGCCGGCCCCCCTTCCGACGGCCTCCCTCACCATCCCAACCACGTCTTCCGCCGGATAGCTGACGAGCCTGCCCCTGGCGAGCCTCGTCTGGCAGAACGAGCACGAGCCGACGCATCCCTCGGCTATCGGAACGCGCGCAACGTGGCCCTCGCCGCACCGCGGGAGCTTCGATTTTTCGTTTTTATCGTTTGTGTATTCCCTTCTCTTTCCCTCGATTGCGGATTTCACGGCGTCGTATATCTTCGAAACCGATGAAGGGTCCACCATGCAGGCATGGGGCGCGGCGGCCCTCACTAATTTCGGGTTTGCCGCGCCGAGGCAGCCCGCAACAACGAGGGGCTTGCCGATTCGCTTGATTCTGTTGACGATTCTCTTCTCCGTCGCATCCTTCACCGTGCACGTGTTGATTATTATAACGTCGGCCTCCCCCTCCTCCCGGACTTCCTCGGCCCCCTCCCCTTTCATGACCGCCCTTATCGCATCCGAATCCGCCCTGTTGAGCGTGCAGCCGTATGTTTCGAGATAATAGCGCATTTTTCCCCCCCAACTTGGCCGACGCTCAATCCACTTTGACAAATTCGGTTTTCAGTTGCCGCAGCGAACTCAGAGACTTCGTCTTTACAATGCCTTTTTTTGACAGGGCTTTTTTGACGAATTCGTAATACTCCTCGATGTCTTTAGTCCTGACTTTCAGTAACATCTCCCAGTCCCCGGTGATTATGTCGATGCTCTCTATCTGCGGGAATCTGACAAGCTCGCGGCCAACCCTTTCGGGATTGCCGTATTCGTCAGGCGAGAGGCTGATGAGCACATAAGTGCAGAACCCTTCGCCTATTTTTTTGTAATCGAAAACGGCCTTGTAGGCCTTGGTTAAGCCCTCGATTTCCATGCGTTTTATGTTGTAGTGTATCGTGGTGGACGGCTCTTGAAGCTCACGCGCAATACGCGCTATCCGCGGAGTGCAGTATCCATTCTTGAAAAGCTCTATGAGCCTCCTGCGTATATCCTTCATGATTGAATATTATTCAAGAAATATATAAATATTTGCATATTTTTCGTATTTTATTCAGGACATTATATATCCGCCGACGCGCGCAATACTTCCCATGCCAAGTCAAGCGATAATGCAAAAGGTACTGAGGGGGTTTCCTCCCCACATGCGGGCCGAAGGGCTGATAGACGAGCGGCGCAACTCGCCGACGTTCCTCTCGGTTCACATGCGCCCAGTATGCAACTTCCGCTGCCAGAAATGCTTCATGGGCGATATGCGGGACATACGGACCGGGAATAGGCCCCTTGACTTCAGGGAAGTTGAAAAAATAGCAAAAAACGGCCGCGCAGCCGGCGTACGGGTGTTTGGCATCACCGGAGCCGGAGAGCCTCTTGTCGACAGACTGACTCCGGACGCGGTATCAATCGCTAGCGACATGGGGTTTATCACGCATCTGGCCACCAATGCGGCGCTCCTTGACGAACGAAAGCTGAAGTTTCTCAGGGACAAGGACGTTACTCTCGTTGTCAGCCTCGACACAACGGACCCAAAGGAGTTTGCGCGAAAATCCGGTACGGATACGCGCACTTTCAGGCGCGTTGTCCGGAACCTCCGCCTTGCGCAAGAGGTTTTCGCCGGAACAAGCGAGGTAAAGGAGGTCGATGGAAAAAGAGTCCAGGTTTTCCGCCTCGCCGTCCACTCAACCGCAAGCGGCGAAAAGACTGACGAAGTCGAGAGGATCAGGGAACTCATCGACGATAGGACAACGCTTTTCAGCACTTCTCCGATAGCAACTGTAAAATCGGCGAAGGCCAATGCCCTGGGCATCGGACAGGAGAGGACCACGACGCTGAGCGAACAGCACATTGTCGTTACGGCCCACCCGGCGACTGGCAAGCAGGTTTGCGGCTTCTTCCTGTTCGGGATCGACATTAACTTCGATGGAGAACTCCTCCTTGACGCCCATGCAATCGATTCGAGGAACCTGATTTCAAACATCCGGGATTTCAATTTCGATGTGGGAAGGGCGTTTTCAGAATTGTCGAAAATCAAGGACGGGTTCGTCGCGCGGTTCCTCGAGGGATTTTGCCCGGTTCGCACACCGAAATTAGATAACTGGCTTGCGAGCCAAAAGCGGGATAAACTGAACAGGGAAATCGCCGGGCACATAAAAAACGGCCAGAGCCTTGTCAAGTTTGCATACCTCGGCCAGGGCGCGGAGAGGTTCTTGAAAATAACCGAAAGCCCGCAATACCCCAGTGCGGGGGCCGAGAGGGGGATCCTAGCCGCAAACGAGCGGGATATCAGAGGTTTCATGGGCGAAAATAGGGCCGTAGTGCTCGGTGCAGGGGACAGAACAAAGCTTCAGCACGTGCTAGGGCGCAATACCTCCGCGGTCTTTGTCGATATAAGCAGGAAGATGCTTGAGGTTTCCAAGGCCGTGGTCGATTCTCCCGAGCTTATGGAAGCGGATTTCGAGCGGATAGACCCTGCCAACTTCGGGCCGAACTGCACGTTCGTGATACTCGGGAACACGCTTGGAAACATCGACGACATGGGCGGCTTTCTTAAGCGAATCGCCACGGTGCCGAACGCGCGGGTAGTGGTCGGGATGGAACTTGTACCGGATTGCAACCCGTCGTCCATAGCCCGCGTCATGGACGAATACAACAACGAGGACGGCTTTCAGTTTGTCTTTACCCCGCTCGAACGCTTTGGCGTGAAGCGAAGCGACGGCGAGATCACCGTTCGTTTCAACCAAGAAAAAATGCGGATTGAGGAATTCTTCGAGTTCAGAAATGACGAGGCACGCGGAAAATTCGCCAAAGAGATGGGCCTGGACGCGGATAAGGTACAAAAAATACCGCTTTCAATCTCATCGAAATTGGGTGAACGGCAGTTCTTGGAATTGATGGGCGCAAGCGGTTTTGTCGTGGAGAAATCGTTCCGGCAGGGCACGAACTTCGTTTTCCTGCTAAGCGCTGATGCTGCGAGGAACACGAAAAAATGAAGAGAACAATGCCGGTCGACTGCGGCCGGGTTTTTCGCATTTGCCTACTCCGCGCAGGAATGGCGCTTCCTGAAGGTCAACTACATTTATAAAACTTGCAAGTTATAAAGGCAGTCCGTAATTTGAGTTCGTAATTTGCGGTGATTTGATGATTTGCGAGAGATGCGGCAACAGCACACATTCGCTCGAGCCATGCACCTACTGCGGAAAGAACGTGTGCCGCCTGTGCGAGAATTCCTCTAAGAGAATCGACAAGATTAAGCGCTATTTCATCTGCAAGTCCTGCTGGTCGGTCAGCGAGAGCAAAAAGGCGTTCAAAAGGGTTTGAGCCCAGCCATTTGGGGGGGGGGTGGTTTGGATGATTCAGAGGCAAAGAACGAAACTGCCAGCCCAAGCTCCATCGAATACAGAGAAAACCAATCCTTTTTGGAGACGTCATCTTGACGTTCACAAGATTTTGGCCACCAGTGGTCTCGTCTTTTTGGCAGCGTTTTCATATCAACTCGCAAAACACGAGATTATTGACATGCCTAATGCAAAACGTGCAGCGCCTGTTATAGCTAAAACTGAAATCGAACCAATGACAATGCTGCCCGGCGAACGCGGAAATGCTGCAGCATGGCTAAAAGTCCGAGTTCCCGCAACCTCGGAAGCCAAAGGCCGCGAATTCAAAATCGGCGTTACGTATTTGAGCAACATTTCATTTGTTATTCAACAAATAGAAGCAACTGGCGCCAAGGTAATAGAAGTTAAACCAGTCAAAGCCAAAGAGCTGAAGCCGGGCAACAGCGTAATGGAGCAACCTGCGCCAGGGGGCGTCGGAAGTGGCATCATATCGCAGATATAGTTAAGCTTTCTCGACGTTTATTTTCACTTTTTCTCCTTCAATCTCCCATTCCTTGCCCTTGCCCGAATCTTTTACAACAAGTTCTTTCGCCTTTACGGAATCGGCCAGCTGCTTTTTGTTCCTCGTTACCGCCTCGCCAATCGTTCCTGAAGCGGCGATGCTCACATTTATGTGGTCCGTTTCAACAAGGCCCAATTCCTTCCTGGCCATCTGGATTCTCCGCCTTACCTCGCTCACCATGGCCTCATCGTAGAGCGCCTCGCTCATCTTGGTTTTGACGAATACGACTCCTCCCTCGAATTCGGATTTCTCGTAGCCGGAACTCTCGCCCGGGTCGGCGCCCAATCTTACCGCCTTCACGTTCGCGATTGCGGCTATCACTCCTGACAATTTTTCAACCGCCTGCTTTACTTCGGTTGACTCCGTCTGAACGATTGCTTCCTCGAGCGGCCATCTCAATTTGACGTTCGCCTTCTGCCTCGCGTTCGAGGCCGCGCTCCCGGCATTCTTGCAGATACCCATCTGCTTCTCAAGCAAAACGTCGATTTCCTTTGCATTGGGCTGGGGCCAGGCCAGCATGCTTATGCTCGCCTCGCCGCCCTTCATGTCTTTCGCGTATAACCTTCCGTAAATCTCCTCGCATATGAATGGTATTGCGGGCGAGAGCAGCCTTATCGAGGTGAGAAGCGCGTGATAAATGGCCCTCTGGGCGCCTTGCCAGCTCTTCCCGCCCTGCCTCCTCTTGGCGAGCTTGAGGTAGAACCTGCTCAAATCCTCAACTACGAATTCCTTGCACGCCCGCACGCCATCGTGAATCCTGTAACTTTCGTAATCCTCGGTAACCTCCTTGACCAGCGAATTCGCCCTCGAAATGAGCCAGGCATCCTCGTTCTCGAGACTGGCCTTCTCCTCCTCTTTTATTTCGAATCTTTCAACGAAAACGGAAATGTTCCAGAGAATCGAAAGAGTCCTCTCAGCCTCGCCCAGCTCGTTCCAGTTGAACTTCAAATCGTCCCAAACCGTGTTGCTCAGGCTCCACAGCCTGAAGGCGTCGGCGCCGTGCTTCTTGGAAATCTCCTCGAGCGGGACGAAATTCCCGAGCGACTTGCTCATCTTCTCGCCCTTCTCGTCGACGAAGTGGCCGTGCATGAGCAGACTCTTGTAAGGGATTTGGTCGTTCATCACAATCCCTGAGCCGAGGAGCGAGTAGAACCAGCCCCTTATCTGGTCCTTGCCCTCTACTATGAAGTCCGCTTGAGTATAATTTTCGCCTTCCGCAAGCGAAGCCCACACTGCGTTGCCCGAATCAAACCAAACATCCAAAACATCGGAAACTCGCCGCATCTTTCCGCCGCATTTGCAATCGAACTCGACCTCGTCAACGAACGGCTTGTGGAGCTCCTGCACCTCTCTCCCGAGCTCTGCCCGCGAGCCGATGACTTTCATCTCCTTGCATTTTCCGCACTCCCATATGGGCAGCGGGATTCCCCAGTACCTCTGGCGCGAGATGCACCAGTCCGGGGCCGCGCCGACGAAATCCCTGAGCCAGCCGCCGGCAAAGGCGGGCTGCCACGTGACTTTGTCCATCTCCTGGAACATGCGCTCCTTGTTCTTGGTTATGTTGATGAACCACTGGTCAGTGGTTATGAAAATGAGCGGCGTTTTGCAGCGCCAGCAGTGCGGATATCGGTGTTTTATCCTCCCCTCGTGTATGAGCGTTCCAACCTCGGCAAGGTAATCGACTATCGGCTTGTTCGCATCCTTTACGTTCATTCCCGCGTATTCGCCCGCCTCGCTGGTGTAATTGCCCCTCTCGTCAACCGGGCAGAACGCCTCGATTCCGTATTGCTTGCCGACCGCGAAGTCCTGCGGCCCGTGGCCCGGCGCGGTGTGAACCAACCCTGTTCCTTCCTCGAGCGTTACGAACATGTCGTTGAGCACGACTTTGCGGGCGTATTCCTTCGGGACTTTCCCCTCGAGAGGAGCGTGATATTCGATTCCGCTCAGCTTCCTTCCCGGCATTTCCTCCAAAACAGTGGCGCTCGCCCCGCCCGCCGCCTTCAAAACTTCCTCGAGCCTCTCCTTTGCAACAATCCAAACCTCTTCGCCCACCTTAACCTTCACGTACTTGTATGTCGGGTGAACCATCACGGCCATGTTGGCCACGAGCGTCCACGGGGTAGTGGTCCATATTATCAGGTATTCGTTCTCGTTCTCCTTCCCCTTTATTTTGAATTTAACGTAAATTGAATAGTCCTCGCGGTCGTCATACTCCAACTCGTAGTTGGCAATGGTCGTCTCGCACCTCGGGCATTGCGGGAGCACGTAGATTCCCCTCTGGAGAAGCCCCTTCTCGTGCGCCTTCTTTATCGTTGCCCACGATTTTTCGATATACGAATCCTTGTAGGTGATGTACGGGTCGTTCCAGTCCATCCACACGCCGAGGCTCGCGAATTGCGCGCCCATCACGCCTATGTATTTGCTCGCGAACTCCTTGCATTTCCTTATGAATTCCGGAACGCCGACTTTCTCAATGTCCTTTTTGCTCTTGAGCTTGAGCTCCTGCTCAACCTTTACCTCGATGGGCAGGCCGTGCGTGTCGTAGCCCGGCTTCGCCCGAACGTTAAGCCCCCTCGCCCTCTTGTACCTGCAGACCGCGTCCTTTATGCACTTGTTCCAGGCGGTTCCAGGATGAATCTGCCCGGTGGCGTAAGGCGGTCCGTCGCAGAAGTAGAAGAACTCGCCCTTGGCGTTCCTCTCCTTTATCCTTTCGTATATTTTCTCCTTTTCCCAGAAGGCGGCTATGCGCTTTTCCGTTTTCCCTGCCTCGTACATCGTCAACCGCCCCTGCTGGCCCATGCCTGCGCATAGTAGAAGGCGAACGGCATCGCCCCCATGAATGCGGCGGGAAACACTGCCGTTCCCAGCACCGTGGCATCAGTTATGTAATAAAACACGAGCGAAACTGCCGACGCGAGCGCAACCCCGCCAATCGCATGGACCTCGGCAAGCCCCATCCTAACCCCTGCCTCTGCCAGCAGAAGCGCGATGGCGAAAACGGCGGCAAGAAGGCCTGCAAGGGCGAGGTTCCCCTGCACGCCGAAAAGGTTCGCACCCCACATCCCGGCGAGCAGGACCGCGCCTCCGATTATCTCGAATTTTAGAATTTCGACGCAAAGCGTCGCTTCTTCACAAATCGCTGCACGAGACGCTGCCGCCTCAAGCGACGCTTTGCGAAGCCCGCGGCTTCATCCGCGGGTAAAGGCGCCACGTCTTACCACGCCATATCCGCCACAAACCTATGCCTTCCCTATTTGGGCGACAGCCCAAATGGGACACATTTGCGCCACAGCGCAAATCGTGTTAGGCGTGGGTGTGTGACTCCCTATGGTTTATGGAGCCAACTTTAATATCTTTTTGCGTGCCTATCCGTAGCGAGGGAATACGATGGCGGACGAAATCGAATTGCCATGGACGGAAAAATACAGGCCATCTAGCCTTGCCGATGTCGCGGGCCAGACCGAAATAATCGAGCGGCTCGCGGCCTTCGTAAAGGGCAGGAGCATGCCCAATCTGCTTTTCGCGGGAGGGCCCGGAGTGGGAAAAACAACCGCAACCCTCGCCCTCGCGCAGGATTTGTTCGGAAAAGACTACCGCGGGAGCCTGCTCGAATTGAACGCGAGCGATGAGCGGGGGATAGACGTTGTCCGCGGGAAGATTAAGGACTTTGCTCGCACCATTCCGCTGAGCGCGGTTCCGTTCAAGCTCATCTTCCTGGATGAAGCGGATGCGCTCACTTCCGATGCGCAGCAGGCCCTCAGGCGCACCATGGAGATGTATTCGTCGGCAACGCGCTTCATCCTCTCGTGCAACTACTCCTCGAAAATAATCGAGCCCATACAGAGCAGGTGCGCGGTCTTCAGGTTCAGGCCCCTCGCCGAAGAGGACGTTATGAAGATGCTCGGGCGGATTGCGCAAGCCGAGCAGCTGCACGTCGACCCAAAGGCCTACAAAGCCATAATCTACATTTCTGAAGGCGATATGCGCAGGGCCATCAACTCGCTGCAGGGCGCCTCAATGATGTCGAAGAACATAAAAGAAGAAACAATTTTCAAGGCTTCCTCGCGCGCCAAGCCCGAGGAGATTTTGCAGATGCTCGACCTCGCGCTGAAGGGAAAGTTCACCGAGGCCCGCGAGAAGCTCGACAAGGTGATGGTGGATTACGGCATGGGCGGGGAGGAAATAATGCTCCAGATGTACCGGGAAATAACGAGCTTGGACATTCCCGATAGGAAGAAAGTGGAACTGGTCGATAAGATTGGCGAGTATAACTTCAGATTGACGGAAGGGGCGAACGAGCGAATCCAGTTGGAAGCTTTGCTCGCGAGAATAATGCTTATTGGGAAGGAGTAGGTGGTATTAACGCTTCCAATGTTAGACCTTTACCCTTCTTCTCTTGCCCAGGGTCCTTACATACTCCTTCTTTTCTATACCGTACCTTTTTTTGCGCCTATCGTTTCCATCATCGGCGTAGTCTACTCATTCTGGTCCTACTTCAAATTCAAGAATTACGACAAAGGCGAGACAAAGTGGCTTGCGTATTGTGGAGTTTTATTTTTGTTCGGTATTGCTTCTGCATGGATAATCCCAAGAATCGCAATCCCAAGCATCGGATTCATAAATATATTTATTGCGCCACTCGTTGACATAGCCATAGTTGCCATTTTTATTTACTACCGGAACAATTTCTTAAGAGGAAAGGCCTTGCCAGAGACAAGGAAGAGCGTCTACAACTCGTTAAAAATTCTTGCAGTCCTGGCCATTATTCGAATATTCCTCTCGCTCCTCCTTTTGGGTTTGTTTATCATAATCGCTCTGACAAACCAGCAATTCTCGCACTACGGATGACAAACCTGCAATTCTCGCACTAAGGGGGTTGTTTCTAGCTGATTCTGAACCTCAGCAGCGCAACGAAAGCCAACCGAAAGCATTATATCCGCTTATATGCATACTATAGTCAACCAATAGGTGACTATAATGGCATACACGACGATACAAATAACCCCTCGCACGAGGAACCGTCTCGAAACCCTGAAGGGCTTCAGGCGCGAGACTTACGAGGAGGTTGTAAGCAGGCTTTTGGACTTGGTCCCGGAAGGCGACGAAGAGGGTGCTTACCGGCCCGAATTCAGGGCGAGTGTTCTGCGCGGAATGCTTGATATCAAGAATGGAAGGGTCACCCCGCATGCACAATTGAAGAAAAGGCTCGGCCTGAAGTGATGGCAAATGGCTTTTTCGATAGCCTACTCGGAGGAGTCGGTAGCAATACTGGAGCGGTTCGACCCCGCAGTTGCCAAGCGGATAGTTTCGAAGTTGCAGCAGGCGGCAAAGGACCCCATGCATTATTTCAAGCGGCTGAAAGACAGCGAATTATACAAGCTAAGAGTAGGCGACTACAGAGTAATGGCCAGACTAGACTTCGCGCAAGAAACCCTATTTATTGCCACTATCGGGCATAGAAGAAACATATACGACTAAATTCAACTTATCCTGAACCTCAGCAGCGCCGCAATTCCCCCAAATCCCGAAAGCTGGTCTGCCGGAGAATTTTCAGAACTGAAAATAGTGGTTTTTACCTTCGTTTTCTCCGCCTTCTCCAGCAATTCCTCAATTTTTTTGTCCTTTCTCAGTAACTCATCCACAACCAGCAACTCATCCACCGCGCCGTAATCGAGCGCTTTTGCAACCTCCTCTTTTCCATAGGCGACAAGACCGGCCTTCGCAATTTCGGCAATGAGTTTCTCAATCAGGACAAATTCCTTCTCGGCGCGCTGCTCGCCCGCAACTTTCTCGACCGCACCTCGCTTCAGGAGTTCGTAAACGCCGCTTTTCTCAGCGCTCGAGCAAGAATCGAATGCAATGCGCTTGAGCAGCTCGCCATCCCTCTCTCCGATGAATTTCTTCAGATTGTCTTTCGCAAAGCCGGGGCCGGCAATCAATATTTTCTCGACCTTCATCCCCCCGATGACTTTCATTATCTCCCCGAAATAGCCCCGCTGTTTCTCATCGTGCTTTTCCTCCCCTTTCCTCGCCTCATTATTTATCTCAAACTCGAACTCAACCCCGTAGCCCCTCAAAGTGGCAAATGTTGCCTTCCTCTCGTCCATTGCCACTATCCCGACTTGAGCTGGTATTCCTTCCAGTCCTTCTGGATTGCAATCCTTCCGTCAATCTCCAAATCGAGCGTGTGGTGGCTCCCAATCTGCACGTATTCCTCCGGCGTGCCGGACTTTATCACGCCCGTAACCCTCAAAATATTGGCGTGCTTGTGGAACTCGATTTTTTTGGCTTCCAGCTCGATAGTGACCGCCTTCCTCTCGCCGCTGTCGCCCTCGTCCAATTTGAACCTGCGAAAACTTTTCCCCTTTACCAAATCGCCCTGCTCCAGCACCCGCTCGAGGTGCCAGAGGTCCTCCAGCGATTCGGGCACGACTTTCAGCTCCCCGCTCTTCTTATCAAAATGGACTATGCGCATGCAAACCCCTAGTGATACAAAACATTATATCCCCTCTTCCCTATATATGTTGTCTAATTCTTCAGGGTTGGAGTGAAGTTGCATGACCGAAAAAGCGCAATCGGAAATAGGTCGGCTGGCGAATATTCTCAATACCGTCGGGGCAGTCGAGCCGCAGGATGTCGTAAAGCGAGTCTCCCATCTCGAACCGGCAGATCTTCTGAAGCTTTTTGCGGACACAAGGCCCCCGGCCGCAAGGGAGGCAATACTCGAGGTCGCAAAGAGAAAACTGGAGAACGAGAAAACACTTTCCCCTTTCGCCCATACGATGCTTCTCGTGATTTCTGGCGTCAAAGGAAGGGAGGGCGAGCTTGCAAGCGAGATGCTCAAACTCCATGCCTCGCGCGATGCGCCTTCCTGGGGGGACGCCGGTCCTGCAAATACATTCTTGCGTGGCTCGGGGGGAGCGCCCCTGCCGAATGGCGTGAAAGGCAAACTCAAGTCATAAGCTGGGAGATTGGGGCTTCGCCCTCGCGTAAACGAAGCAAAAGGCGGGATGAGAAGCTTTATATAAAACCTGGCGCATATAATTATGCTTATTCTGGCCTTTAGCTGGAGGGGGAGATTATGGTGAAAAACGCAACTGCAGGTGCTAACGTTGATAGTCCGGGTGATGCTCTTTTAAAATACGCGGAAGAACTCAGCGGGGCGACTGCCGACGGAACCGTCGGCATGCTAAGGGCTACGCGCGATACGGCAGCCAGGTTCATGGCCCTTTCCAAACTCGAGAAAATGGTGAACGAGAACCAGATTTTATCCATGAGGTCTTTGGAGGCAATTGAAGAATTGGCGACTAGCACGAACAAGGTCGAGAATATATCCGCAAACAGGATACTCGACACTTACCTGCAGAAAATACATCTTAACCACGGGGCGACAGTGGCCGACCAGCTTAATGCATTCGAGTTCGCATTAAAGGACGAGGGCAAGGTCGCGGTTCTGTTAAGGGTTCGTGAAATCTTAACCTACGAGCGGGTGTCCCTTTCGCCAGAAACGGAAAAGAAATTAAGGATAATACGAAGGTCAAACGAAAGCTCAAACCAGGTTTCCAAGCTTGCCAGAACCATACTCCTGACCGACCGGAGAAACAAAAGCGCCGGGAAAAACGCCCTGCTTGCGCATCTTGCAATCACAAGTCCAGATCCGACAATGCAGGCGGCCAACCTGCGGCGCCTTGCGGGGAATGCATCCTCAGGTTCGCCGTTCTTGCAGTCAACAGTCGAACTTGTTACCCGGCAGGCCCGCGACGACAAGGCGTTCGCGCATCCCGCAAAGGCCATCCTCGATGGCTTGACGAGACACGATTCGGTACTGCGCGACAGGCGTCCGAGAACACAGCCCCCGCAAAAGGCCCGCCTCTAGCTCCTATTTTAATTCTTTATTTTCAATTCCTTAGTGGTAAGTGGTTAAAATGCGAATAGCCGTGATTGACAGGGACAAGTGCACGAAGGAGCAGTGCGGCTACCTCTGCCAGAAGATATGCCCCGGAGTGCGGATGGGCGACGAAACCATTACGTTGGACGAGGAAGGGTTCCCGGTGATTTCCGAGGACCTGTGCACGGGATGCGGCATATGCCCCAAAAGATGCCCGGTGGGCGCGATAAAAATCATCAACCTGCCTTCCGAAGTAGGTTTACTGGTTTTCCAGTACGGGGTGAATGCCTTCAGGCTGTTCAATCTGCCACTGCCGAAGAAAAACGCAGTTGTAGGGCTCGTTGGCGCGAACGGAATAGGGAAAACCACGGCGCTTCAGTTGCTCTCGAAAAAACTCGCGCCGAATTTTGGGGAATATGCGAGGAAGGAAAGCGAGAAGGAACTCTTACTCCATTTCTCCAGGCATCCGGAACTGCAGAATTATTTCCGTTCAATGGGCGGGGGAGTGAAATTGTCCTACAAGCCGCAGAACGTGGAGAAAGTGGCGGAAAAAATAAAAGGAAAAGTCGGCCCGATTCTG
This sequence comes from Microcaldota archaeon, assembly GCA_026396425.1. Classification (GTDB taxonomy): domain Archaea; phylum Micrarchaeota; class Micrarchaeia; order Burarchaeales; family JAKAKT01; genus JAPLWU01. The sequence goes on from JAPLWU010000068.1 coordinate 25,290, forward strand.
AAGAAGGCGGACGAGCGAAAGGTGCTTGACGAGGTTGTGAAATCTTTCGAGCTGGAAAACATACTCGACAGGGAGATTTCGCATCTGAGTGGCGGGGAACTGCAGCGCCTGTCCATCGCAATCGCATACATGCGAAAGGCAGACTTCTATTATTTCGACGAGCCGTCGAGCTACCTCGACATAGCCCAGCGCCTGAAAATGGCGGCGAAAATAAAGGAGCTTGCCGGGCATGCCAACGTCATGGTCGTTGAGCACGATTTGGCGGTTCTCGATTACCTGAGCGACTACGTGCACGTTTTCTACGGCGAGGAGGGCGCCTACGGGGTCGTCTCGCATTCAAAGAGTTCGCGCTCCGGAATAAACGAATACCTCGCGGGCTACATAAAGGGGGAGAACGTCAGGTTCAGGACTTACGAGATAAAATTCGAAAAATCCTCGCCGCAGGAGCGCTCCAAATCCAAAATCGCGTTCGAATACCCCGCAATGGGGAAGAACTACGGCTCCTTCTCCATGCACTGCGAGAATGGCGAAGTCCGCAAAGGCGAGACAATCGGAATCCTCGGCCCGAACGCAATCGGCAAGACGACTTTCATCAAAATGCTCGCGGGCGTGGAAGAGCCCGACGCGGGAAAGAGGATGAAAGGGCTGAAAGTCTCCTACAAGCCGCAGTACCTGGAAAGCGATTTCGAGGGAACGGTTGCGGAATTAATCGCCAATTCGGGAATCAACGCGCCTATTTTTGATTCCGAAATAAGGAGAAGATTGAACATTGACCCGCTGATGCTGAAGCAGGTGAAAAACCTGAGCGGCGGGGAACTGCAGCGCCTCTCAATCGCCATATGCCTCGCGACTGACGCCGACCTTTACCTGCTGGACGAGCCCTCGGCATTCCTCGACATCGAGCAGCGACTCATCTTTGCGTCGGTTCTCAAGAACGTCATGGGAAAACGCGAGTCGCCCGCCTTTGTCGTCGACCATGACATCGTGCTCATAGACTCCGTGGCCGACGCGCTCATGGTTTTCGAGGGCGAGTCCGGGAAATCGGGAAAGGCGGGCAAGCCAATGGGCAAGCGCGAGGGAATGAACGCGTTCCTAAAGGAGGTGGGCGTCACCCTGCGAAGGGACAAGGACTCGCACAGGCCGCGCATCAACAAGCAGGGCTCGCAGATGGACTCGGAGCAGAAGAAGAAGGGCGAATATTATTATACGTAAAATGGAAATCGATTTTAGGAGATTGATTTTATTGCGCGTCTCTTACTACGTGAAAAGGCATCCGCTGATTTCCAACGACGCCGGAGGGGCGGAGATGCAGCTCTACCTGATTGGGAGAGGGCTGGCGAAGCGCGGCTGGCATGCCTCCTACCTTGTCGATGACGTCGGGCAAAAGGAGAGGGAGGAGAGGGAGGGCCAGGCGCTGTACAGGGTCGATAACTTCAGGGACTCGCGGCTCCATCTCGCCAAGTCGCTCCATCATCTCGCGCTCAACACTTTCGCAACTTACGGCCACCCGTCCTTCGAGCGCGCCCTCTCGCTCTCGAATCCCGACGTCGTTCATCAGCGGGGCTCGAGCCTCGCCACCGGCTACATGGCGCACGGCGCAGCGGGAATGAAAAAACCCTTCGTCTTCTCCATTGCCCACATCAACGACTGCACGCTTTCCGGGGAATACTGGAAGGGGCTGCTGCGCAAGACGCTGAAGAGGCGGCTTTACCTCTACGGGGTGGAAAAAGCCGAAATCGTGATTGCGACCGCCAATTACCTGAAGGAGGCTTTCCTGCGCACTTTTCCCGGAAAGGACGTGCGCACCGTGCCTTCCGGCTACCCGGTTCCTGATGCGAAACGCCAGAAAACGAAAAGGGGGAGAACCAAAACCCACGAAAGTTCCTCGCAAAAAACCGCCGTTTGGGTGGGAAGGTTCACGGCTGACAAGTTCCCGGAAGTATTCCTGCGCCTCGCGAAGGCAATGCCGGAATACAGGTTCGTGATGGTCGGCGGCGTGCCCTCGCACTCGGAATACGAAATCACGAGGCGCGAAGCCGCGAAACTTGCGAACGTGGAGCTTACGGGCGCAGTTTCACTTGCGAAGGTCAATGAACTCATTTCCGAATCAACTCTTCTCGTTGACACCTCGAGGGAGGCCGGCTTCCCGAATACCTTCATACAGGCATGGCTCCGCTCCACCCCAACCGTTTCGCTCGCAGTCGACCCGGACGGGATAATAAAAAGGGAGAAGCTGGGATTCGTGTCGGGCTCTGAGAAAAAGCTCGCCGAGCAGGTGGGGAGCCTGCTGGAGGACGGGAAGCTCGCGCGCTCTCTCGGCAGGAACGCGTTCAAATACGCCAGGCGCAACCACGATATTGAAAATACGGCACGCATGCACGATGAAATCTACAGGGAGCTGATTGAATGATGGTTCCGAGTTTCGAGGCGGGAACGCGAGGAAACGGGAGTCATGACATACGAGTCGTTCCGGATGCATTGGGGGATGATTGAATGAAAATTCTTGTTACAGGCGGCGCCGGGTTCATCGGCTCGCACCTTTGCGAGCGCCTCCTCTCGCTCGGCCACAAGGTCTCGGCAATCGACAACTTCGACCCCTTCTACCCGAAAGAAGTGAAGCTGAGGAACATTGAAAAGGTGAAGGCGAACGCGAATTTCAGGTTTTTCGAGGCCGACATACGGGATGCGAAAGAAATATCCGCAATCTTCAGGTCTTCTAAGCCGGAAGCCGTAATCCATCTCGCCGCAAAGGCAGGAGTCAGGCCGTCGCTCGCCGACCCGGCCGGCTACCAGCGCACGAACGTGCTTGGGACGATTAACATGCTCGAGGCGTCCCGCGCCTCCAACATCTCAAATTTCATATTCGGCTCGTCCTCGAGCGTCTACGGCGACAATAAAAAAGTGCCGTTCTCCGAGGCCGACCGCGTGGACGGCCAGATTTCGCCCTACGCGCAGACCAAGCGCTCCGCGGAATTATACTGCAAATTCTACGCGCGAAATTACGGAATGCCAATAACGTGCCTGCGCTTTTTCACGGTCTACGGCCCGCGCCAGAGGCCCGATTTGGCCATACACAAGTTCACGAAAAACATGCTGCTCGGCAAGCCCGTGGAACTTTTCGGCGATGTTTCGAGCAGCCGCGACTACACGTACGTTGGGGACATAGTGGACGGCATAACGGCATGCCTCGACAGGAAATCCCAATTCGAGATATTCAACCTCGGTAATTCCTCGCCCATAGCTCTTTCCGAACTCGTTTCGCGCATCGAGAAAGCGACCGGGAAAAAGGCGAAAATAAGGCGGCTCCCCAGCCAGCCGGGCGACGTCCGGATTACCTATGCGGACATCTCAAAGGCGAAAAAGATGCTGGGCTACTCGCCCAAATTCGACTTCGACAGGGGCCTCTCAATCTTTGTTGACTGGATGAAAAACGAGCTCGCCAAATCCTGACTAATCGACTAATGCCCCCTAACGCGACTACTCTACGGCTTTTCAAATATCCATTCCGCAGAACTCGGCTACTCTACACTCCTTTCAAATATTCCCTGAATTCCGGGCCGAACTCCTTCCTTCTCAGTGCGAACTCCACTATGGTCTTGAGGTATTCCAGCTTATCGCCCACGTCGTATCTCCTTCCCGAAAAGCGCTTCCCGTAAACTTCCCCGCCTTTCAGGAGAAGCCCGTTTATGGCGTCGGTGAGCTGCACCTCGCCCCGCGAATCCTTTTCCGTTTCCCCCAGGCAGTCAAATATTTCAGGCGAAAGCGCATACCTGCCTATGAGCGCCATCCTTGATGGTGCCCTTTCTTTCGCCGGCTTTTCCACGAGCCCCCTTATCTTTATGAGCGATTCGGAAATCTTTGCGCCCGGCTCTATGATGCCGTATCTGTTCACGAACTCGGCCGCAACCTCCTGGAAAGCTATCACCGAGCTTTTGCTTCCGAACTTTCTCATCTCCTCCATGAGCCCGGTGATGCACGGCGTTTCCGGGTCGATTATGTCGTCCCCGAGGAGAACGAGGAACGGCTCGCCATCCACGTGGCGCTTGGCGCAGTAAACGGCATCCCCGAGGCCGAGCGGCTCCTTCTGCCTCACGTAGTGGATTTCGGCGATGTTGGAAATCCCCTCGAGCATTTCGACGAGCTCCTTCCTGCCCCTCGCCTTCAGGTAGCTCTCCAGCTCCGCGGACTTGGCCGAAGGTTCTTCTTCGAGCTCCCCGGTAACAAAAACGGGGCGCTTTTCCCTGGATTCGGATCGTTTTTCCGCGAGTTCGTCGAGATCTCCCGTTAAGAAAACGGGGCGCTTTTCCTCGGTTTCAGGTTCGTGTTCCCCCATCGGTAAATCGGATTCTTTTTTTTCAGATTCCCGGTTTTCTTCCGGGCTTTCTAGCGAATCGCTTTTCAGAGCGCCGGCTTCCTTTTCCAATTCCTCCGACGGCGGATCCTTCC
>JAPLWU010000145.1 GCA_026396425.1 Microcaldota archaeon
CGAGGCCCTGCCCCCTGAACTCCTTCGCGACATAGAGGCTGAGGGAAACGTTGCCGCGTCCCCTGAACTCCATTTTCTCGGCTTTCGCGCGGGCCATTATGCGCCCCTCGAATTCGCCCACCCAGTATACGCACTCCCCCCGGTTGGCCTTCTCGATGCTTTTCTGCATGACGTCAGGGTCGTCAATTGGCCTGAGGAAGCGGTCGAACATTATGAGGGCGCCCTCGACTACAAGCTCGTTTATGAAGGCCCTCATCCCCCTGAAGTCGTCGGAAGTGAACGCGCGTATCGTCACCTTCCTTCCATCTTCCAGCGGGAGCTCCTTCCTGAACAGGAGCGTGTCGCGGTAGGAGCGCTCGTAATGGCGTATCGCGAAGGCAGTTGCAATATTTGAGATGAAGATTACCATGAAAACAAGTTCTAGCGAGAAGCCTGCCGGGGGCGAGTAGACGGGGAGGAGCATGAAAGTCGCGAGAGATGCGCTCATCAGCCCCCTCGGGAACATGGAGGCGAGCACGAAATCCTCGTTATGGTGCGTGATTCCCAAAAGCCGCATCCCGGTAACGACCAGCACTCTCGAGAGGAGCAGGCAGGCCACAAGGGCCGACGCGAGAATGACGTTCGCGTATGTGAGCGCGCCGGCGCTGAATATGATGCCTATGTAGACGAAGAAGAACGTCTTTATCAGGAGCGTGACCTCGCCCTGCGTCGCGAGGAAGGAGGAGTCCGGGAATTCGGACGCTTCGCCCTCCGCCTTGTCGTCCCTCCCGTAATTCCCTATTATCGCGCCGGCAACTATTACGGAAACGACGCCTACCCCCTCGAGGGAGAAATCAATGAAATAAAGCATGAACAGGAATGCGAGCGTCACGAAGTAGGAAAGCTGCCTCACGTGGAACTCGCGCATGAGCCTGAACCACACGATGCCGAAAAACAGGCCGAGGACGAGGGAAACCGAAAAGGACGAAACGACGTACTGCGGTATGTCCGAAATCTGGAGGGGGTAGCTCATCAGCCTTGCCGCGGTTATCGCCAGCACGGCAACCATTGCGGTGGACAGCGCCCCCTCCAGGCTGAGTATGCCGCGGACCTTCTCGCCAACCGGGAATTTCCTCACGAGGGCCGTTATCGCGAATGAGGAAGGGCCGCCGAGTATGAAAGCAACGAGAATGGAGGCCTCGGCCCCAATTCCGAAAGCGAAGTGCAGGAGCAGGAAGCACGAAAGTATGGAAAGCGCAAGGTTCGAAAAGCTGAAAAGAGTCGAGAAGGAGAGCTGGCCCAATTTTTTGAAATCAAGCTCCATGCCCCCCTCGAACGCCACTAGGATTATGGCAAGCGCACCGACGAAGGGCGCAAGCGAGAGAATCAGCGGGTCGCCGAGCGCGTTGGGAGCGACGTATTCCAAGAGGCCGAGCGGGCCGAGGATGAAGCCCACTCCCATGAGGAAAACCGATTCCGGGATTTTGGTCCTCTCGAAAGCCCACCTGCTCGCGAATCCGGCTACGAGAATGAATCCGATGAGGAAGAGTATCTCGAACATTTTCACCAACGCTACAAATCGCGCCTCGTCTCCTTCAGCGCATTATCCTGCGTCGTCCTCTTCGCTTGCCGCCAGTCACATGTCGCGCTTAGATTTCTCCTTCTGCATTATCTTCTTGAGCTCCTCCATCACCGTATTTATCGCGGAGATGAGGTCCCATTCGGTCGCGCTCGCTGTCACGACGTGGCCCACCATGAGCCTCGCGAGCACGGTTTTCCTCTCGCCATGGCCCTTGACGTGCAATGCGAGGTATTCGATTTTGAAGCTCTTCGAGAATTTTTCCATGAAGGGCTTGGACATTTCGACTATTTGCGGGAACATGCTGTGCTCGTCCTCGGTCAGGCCGCTCACGTAGACCTTGGGCTCGTCCTCCTTGCGCATGACGCTCTCGAAAATGTCCCTCGCCGTGATTATGCCGACCGGCTTTTGCGCCTCCTCGACCACGACTGCGGCAACCGTTTTTTCCATCATCTTGCGGGCGGCGCTTGAGACCAGGTCGGCGGGAGAAACGGTTATCACCTCGGGGCGCATGAACAGCTTGACCTGCTGGTCGCCCTGTCTCTCGCGCTCCCTGCCGCGCGGCATCTTCTCGTGCGGCCTGTCGATGACTCCGGCGAGGTCGAACGTGCTGATTATCCCCGCGAGGAACTCGCCCCTCGTGACCACGAGGCGCCTCACGTTCTTATCCCGCATTTTTGCCTGCGCCTGCAGGAGCGAGACGGACTCGTCAATCGTGACCGGGTGCTTGCTCATAACTTCGCTGACGCGCGCCTTCTCCAGCAGGCCGTTGCGCATGAGCGCGGCAAGCAAGTCCACGTAGGTGATGACTCCGGCGAATTTGTCGTTCTCGGAAACCGGCAGCGTCCTGAACCTGCTGGTGAAGAAAAGCCGGACTATGTCGAGCAGGTTCATCCCCCTGTTTATTATCGGAGTCCGCTTCGCGAGCGTTTCGAGCTTGATTTTGGAGGGGTCTGCCACCAGGTTCCTGAGCACCCTGTCGTCGACCATGCCGATGTACTGCTTGCCCTTCCTGACAATCACCGGGCTCTTCCGCCTTGACATCTCGCTCATCGCCTTCGAGAGCGTGTCGCCGGCTTCCATCACGATTGGTGGGTCCAAATCGAAAAGTATCTTCATGCAAAACACCTGCCTTTATCCAAAAACTCAAACCGTCGCATCGATAATGATTTAAAATTGGAATGGCATATAACGCTTTCGGTCACACAACCACGCCCAAATGGCGGGTTTGTGGCCTGCGGATAACTCGCGCTCGGGCGTGATTGTGTGGTTGATGAAATTGAAGGAAAGGGAACTGATACGGAGTTTCATCGGAAATTCGGCGATGAGTTCGAAAGCCATCGTTAAAGTCGGCGAGGACGATGCCGCGGTAGTGGAAATCCGGGGAAGGAAAATCGCATTTACGACCGATTCACTTATTCGTTCCTCGCATTTGCCGAAAGGAATGAAGCCATTTGATATTGGGAGAAAATCCGTAATAATAAACGCGAGCGACCTCGCCTCGATGGGCGCCAAGCCCGAATACTTCCTTTGTGCGCTTGGCATTACGAAAAATTTTGCGAATTCGGAATTTGATACGTTTGCGCGAGGCGTGCGAAAGGGCTGCGCCGAGTGCGGATTCGATTTGATTGGCGGCGATACGAAGAAGGCAAGGGAGTTTTTCATTTCGGGCTTTGCCGTTGGGGAGATAAAGGGGAGCATATTGCGGAGAAATAATGCAAGAGCCGGTGATGTCGTCGCAGTCACGGGAAAAATCGGCTCGGCTGCCTGCGGGCTTTATGCAATGCTGAAGGGCAAAAAAATCAGGGCGGGAAGCGAGCTCCTCGAATCGTTCACGAAACCAAATGCCAGAATTGGTGCCGGCTTGCTGATTTCGCGCCAATGCAGGCGAGCCGCCTGTATTGATATTACCGACGGTTTGCTTTATTCGGCCGGCGAAATTGCGAAAAGGAGCAAAGTGAGGATTGAATTGGAAAGCGGACTGATTCCTGTGAGCAAGAAGGCGGAAGCTTTCGCCGCCAAGCACGGCCTGGGCGACAATTACCTCCTAAATACTGGCGAGGATTACGAGCTTCTTGTCTGCATGCCGGAGCGCGATTTCGAGCGTGTGAGGGGGAGGGCGGGCCTTAAACGAATCGGCGAAGCCAAAAGCGGAGAGGGTGCCTACTTGAATGGCAAAAAAATCGACGCGACTGATGCTGGTGGGTACGATTCGTTCATTGAATTCAGGAACCGCTAAACGCTCGGGTAGCTCGATTCGATGAAGGCGCCGATTGCGAGCAGCAGAACCGAGAACGCGATTAGTTTTCCCGCATCGATGAAAACGTCGCGCATGTCGATTTTGCCAATCATCCTTCTTTCAACCGCTATCGAAAGAACCCCGCCGGCCACCGAGGCGGTGAAGAAGGCCGACACCTCGAAGATTCCGTGCGGGAGCAGCATGAGAAAGCCCTTGGCCATGCCGAATACGAACGCCATCGGGAAGGCGAGCGCGCCATAGCCCGCGAACTGCGGCACGCAATTCCTTATGCAGTTCTCGACGAACACGCCGACCAGCGAGGCGTTCCACACGAGCAGGAATATGCTGCCTATGCTGTATACGAACGAGAACGCGAGCATGAGGAAGAGCACTTCGAAGTTGTGGGAGAAGATTCCGAGGAAGCTGCCGGCTGGGACTCCGCCGGACGGGTCGGTTACCATGAAAGTGAGCATTGGCAGGAACGGCGTGATCTCGTTCTTCTGGATGGAGAACATGGAGTCGGATACGGAGGGCGGCAGGAGGGACGAGCAGAAGGCGAAGCCGAGCGCAGTGCCCACGAAGAAATACGCGTAGAATTTGATGAGCTTGCCGTAGCATTTCGTTATGCTCCTCGCGTGGCCGCACAGGTCCTCCTGCTTCCTCTCGCCCATTATGACCTCGTGCAGTAAGAAGGGAATGGCCGGCATTACCACGAGCGTGATTGTGAAGAGGCCCGATTCCGTGGGGTAGATGTAGTAGGTGATTGAAACCGCTATCGCGACGAAGACGAAGGCCAGCCATGCAATTAGCCAGGGATGCTTCTCTATCCTATGGGACGGGAACAGATGCTCAAGCACCATTTACTGGTCACCTTTTGAAATTCTTGCTGTCTTGCGGAATTCTTCGAATGTTAGAATTAAGACTTCAGAAGAGCGGTATAAAAAGGTTCGCATTGGCACTAGGGATTTGCACCTGAAGAGCCTAATGCGTCCGCTTCTGAGGTCCCTTGGCCCTTGGCCTGGAAAGTTTTTCGGTTCCGGGCTCCGGGGTCATTGCCCTCACCGCATTCCTGTAGTCGCGCTTATCTTTTGGAGTCTCATTGGCAAGGGAAGCTCGTTTTTCTTTTAGTAGTTTTACGATTTCGGTATGATTTCTTGATTCTGCCAGGTCAATGGGGTTTTTGCCGTATTTATTTTTGGCGTTTGGGTCTGCTCCTTTGTCAAGGAGCAGCTTAACTGTTTTTGTGTGGCCTTCGAGCGCCGCCTCATGGAGGGAGGTGTCATCGTATTTGCCTTTGGTGTTTACATCGGCTCCTCTTTTGAGAAGTAGCGCTACCATTTTTTCATTGTCGAAAGCGTTTGATGTAGCAGAGAGAAGGGCGGCATCGCAGTCTTTGCCTGTGGCGTTTAGGCCAGCCTCTTTGTCCAAAAGTAGTTTTACTATTTCTGTGTGAGCGTTAAATGCTGCCGAGGAGAGCACTTCATCGTTTACTTCCGCTCCCCTTTCGAGAAGCAGCTTTGCTGTTTCCGTGACACGGCTAAGTGCATTGGAGGCTGCCCATTTGAGGGGAGTTGCGCCGTAGTTGTCTTTAGCGTTTACATCCGCTCCTTTGTCCATTTGGGTGTGGCCCTTCTCTGCTGCAAGGTGGAGGGTAGTACCGCCGCCATGAACGAGTTCGGTGTTCATGTCCGCTCCGTTGTCCAAGAGTAGCTTTACTGTTTGCGCGTGGCCGTTGAGTACTGCCAAGTAGAGGGCGGTTTTGTCACGTTCGTAACCGTCGTCGACAGAATTGCCGCCATGACCTGATGTCCGCCATCGTAGTGGGATGGGCATTCCTCTGCTTTTGGCATTTACGTCCGCCCCTTTTTCGATAAGTTCCTTTACGCGGCTTGTGTTTCCCGCTTCTGCGGCTTGGAATAGGTCCTTTTCGAGCTGGCCCATTGTCACATCCCCCAGATTAAATCCCAGATTTAGACTTTTATTATGGCAGAGGGACTATTTAACCATTACTTTCTGTCGTTTGGCCACTGGTGCGGTTGCGCTTTCGCTCGGATTAGTGAAAACAAAAGAAGAAAAGAGAAAAAGAAAGAAGAAGGTTTTTGCCTTACTGCTCGGCCTTGTACTTGCTGTACACGAGGTAGCCGGCGATTACCAGCAGGAGCACCAGCAAGCCCGCAACCTCCGGAGCAAGAACCCCGAAGAGCAGTCCCGTGGTCTTCTGCACGCCGGTGCCAGCGGTTTCAGGCGCAGACTCGGTCGGCACAAACGCAGCCGCTCTCTTCATTGCGGCGTACGTGTACGTTATCGAGCCGGTCTTGTAGCCGGTCAGCCCGTTGTACCTGTACCAGCCCTCCTGCGAGGCGATGTAGGTGAATTGGCCGTTCTCGTCGGTCGTCACCTTCACAATCTCGCTGTTGGGTCCGATAAGGTGCATTTCAACGTTTGCCAGCGGGGTTCCGTCGGCTTCGAGCTGCACCTTGACTGTCACCAATTCGCCCACGTTCACCGAATCTGGGGCGAATATGTCAACAATCTGCGGTTCGGCATCGCCTGCCAGCTGCTGTATGGAGCAGGCGCTTGCAATGCACGAGCCCTCGCAGCAGTCAGCATCTGAGCTGCAAACCGCATCGAGAGCCTGGCACACAGGCGCAGGCGGGGCGCTTGGAGTTACGCTTCCTCCACCAGAGCTGGAGCCCGATGAGTAGCCCGAGCCTCCGGAACCGCCGGAGCCTCCCGAACCACCCGTTCCACCCGTTCCTCCCGA
>JAPLWU010000039.1 GCA_026396425.1 Microcaldota archaeon
CGGTCAGGCAGCTTCCAAGAATCCTCCCCAGGTCCTCGCCCCTTATGAAGCACTTGACCGTCTCCAACCCGACGTAGCCGACCATTATGAGGCTGACGACCATCCCGTAAGCCGAGCCGAACGTCGTTCCCATGTAGGCAATGCCCGCAAGAACTGCGAGGCGCCTGTCGTTCCTGCTGACCGCGAGCCCGAATGCGGCCATGAAAAAGAAAGTGGAGAAAAGCCCCCAGGGCATAATCTCGGCCTCCCCGGCGGCAAACTTCTCGATTAGCCTCGGCGTGAAAGCGGCGAGCCCCGCGCCAAGAATGCCGACGTATTTCCCGTACTCCTCCTTGAGCAGGAGGTATATGAAGAAGCATATGAGCGCTCCCACGAGGGGCGGGTAAATGTTGGTTATCGTCGAGAGCAGGTAGTTGTCGTATCCCCCGCCCCCGGTGTACATCTCGAACCATCCCGCGCCGAGGTAGCCGGTGAGCAGTATGTTGCCGTGTCCTGTTTCATACGGATACCAGGCGGTGTTGTCGGAATGCGGCACTTCGCCCAGCACGACGAGCTGCCTGCCGACGTACATGTAGTAGTAGGGGTCGAACTCGTGGAACGTCGGTCCGAGGCTCTGTATCCTTATAAGGAACGCGAGAATCGCTATTAGCGCCACCAGTGCGATTGCCCATGGCGATGCCCGCGAGCACGAGCTCGAACGAGAACCTCATTCCGAGCACGTTGAGCAGGAATGCCACGGAAGGCGGTATGACGAGGCCCACGGCGAGCGCAATGAACAGCTTTTCCCATGCCGAGAGTTTCGTCCCCTTCAGAAGGGGCACGGCTATGGAAATGCCCGGCACGAGCGCTGAAAAGAGCACTATGCCCATCGCCGTGAAGAATTCGAATTCCATCCAAATACCGAACGGTTTATATTGCGTTAAATATTTAAAACACTCCGAGTCCCAATTGCCAACCCGTGGATTGCCCGGGGTTGCTGGGGTTGTTGGGGGATTGCGGAGGATTGCTGAGGTGTGCGTTTGACAACCGTTTCCGTCATAGGGGGCGGCCCGGCAGGCTGCTTTGCGGCAAAATCCGCTGCGGAGAGCGGAGCGCAAGTCACGCTTTACGAGGAGCACGCGAGAATCGGCGAGCCGGTGCAGTGCGCGGGCCTAATCTCGAAAAAAGGCCTCCTCTCGCTCATGAAAAACGACGGCTTCGTTATAAACACCATACGCTCGGCAAAGATATGCTCGCCTAATTCCCGCATTCGGATAAACTGCGCCGATGAAACGGCGCTCGTAATAGACAGGGCGAAATTCGACGCGGCCTGCGCGCGCGGGGCCGAGGAAGCTGGAGCCGTGATACGCACCGGCTGCCGGGCGAAGCCAAACAGGATGAAAGGCGTCATCATCGGGGCCGACGGCCCAAATTCAACAGTGGCAAACCTCTTCGGCTTCCCCAAATGCGGGCCTTTCGTCTCGACTTTCCAAACCGATTACGAGAACGTCGAAATAGAGGACGGGCACGAGGTCTCCATCTTTCTTTCGGCCGATTTCAGGGGATTATTCGGCTGGCTGATTCCAACCGGCTCCGACACCGCCAGGGTGGGAGTCGGCGTTTCGCCCCCGTTATCGGCGGGAAAGGCATTCCAAAAGCTCGCCGGCGCGCTCCTGAATCTCGAAAATGCCCGCCCAATCTCGTCCGCCTCCGGAGTCATCCCCCTCTTTCCCCGTTCAATCACCGCGAAGAAAAACGTATTTCTCGCGGGCGACGCGGCAGGGCAGGTGAAGTCGATTTCGGGCGGCGGGATTTTCTTCGGTTGCACGTGTGCGGGCATGGCGGGAAAGGTGGCGGCGACCACCGCCTCCGCGAACGAATACGAGAGGGAATGGCGCGCGCTTTTCTGGGACGACATGGTCCTGCATTACAGAATAAGGCGCCTGATGAACTCGCTTTCAGACTCGCATCTCAACGCGCTCGTCGAAATCTCCTCCCGCGTAGGCGTCCCCCGCCTGCTCTCGCGATACGGCGACATGGACCTTCCCACCTCGCTTTTCTCGGTTCCCCTCATCGGCCTTCCGGCCCGTTTCGCTTATAACGTTTTTAATTCCCTGTTCCCAATAAGAAGCTGAGAGCCGAGGAGCCGAAACCCGAAAACTCAAAACTCAAGACCCAACCTCGAAACATAACCTCGAAACCCGAAAACCCGAACCGAAAATCCGAAACCAAACCCCGAAACAAAAAAACTGAAAGTTGAGAGCCATGAGCCACACGAAGCCATTCCACGTTGCATTCATACCCGACGGCAACAGGCGCTGGGCGCGCCGCCACAGGATGACCAAGGAAAAGGGCTACTCGATTGGAATAGGGAATTTCGGCAGCGCGCTCAAGTGGGGCCGGAAACACGGCATACGCATGATGAGCTTCTGGGCCTTCTCGACTGAAAACGCCATGAGGGACAGGTCCGAACTCAATACCCTCAACAGGCTTTTCGAGAAGAACCTGAAGGAGGCGCTCGAGAACCCGGATTTCTCGAAATACGAGGTTCGGATGCGGATACTCGGGAGGCGCGACTTTTTCCCCTGGAAGATAAGGCAAATGCTCGCCAAGGTCGAGGATGAGACGAGAAATCACGACAAATATTTCGTGAACCTGTTCGTGGGATACGGCGGGAGAAACGAAATAGCCGATGCCTGCAACAAAATGATAAGCGATGCAAAAACGGGCAAAATTTCGAAAGTGGACGAAAAATCCGTCTCAAATTACCTTTACACGCGCGGAATCCCGGACCCGGACCTCATAATCCGCACTTCGGGCGAGATGCGGCTCTCGGGCTTCCTGCCATGGCAGGGCGCCTACAGCGAATTTTATTTCTCGAAAAAATTGTGGCCAGATTTCAAGGAAAAGGATTTCGCGCTTGCGCTGAAGGAATTCGCGCGAAGAAAAAGAAGATTTGGGAAGTAAACGTAGGTGCTTAGGTAGATGCAGGTGCTTATTATGGAAGTTCGAGTGGGGGAAAACAAAATCGACTGCCTGTTCGCAAACAACTTCTTCTCTCGCCTCCGCGGGCTCATGTTCCGCCCGTCGGCAATCCCAATACTCTTCGAATTTCCCTCACAATCCACGAGGCGAAATGCGATTCACTCACTGTTTGTTCTGTTCCCATTTGACGCCATATTTTTGAACGAGCGCAAGGAGGCCGCCGACATTTTCGAGTCAATTCCGCCCTTCAAGTTGTGGATTGAACCGAAGAATCCGCCCAAATACCTTATAGAGCTGCCGGCCGGCTCGGTAGGGAAATTTAAAATAAAAAAAGGGACGAGGTTCGAGTTCTAGGGATGAAAATAAAAAATTAGACGCGACACTCGAGTTCCGAGTTTTTTGCCCCTTTGGCGGAAGTATTTATATCTTTCTTGCGGGAATGCGAATAGGGGGATTTCAATCTGGCTGACTTTCGATGCTGCCGAATGCACGAAATGTGGGGCCTGTCTGTCTATTTGTCCTCATAAACCCCCCTCGACCTCTATTCTGCTTTGCAAACACTGCGACCCAAAATCCGCCGAGTGCAGGAACTCATGCGCCAAGGGTGCGATAAAAGAAGAAGGAGGCATTCTTTTCGTTGACCAGGAAATCTGTGATGGATGCGGGGAATGCAAATGCCCCTACGGCGCACTGCTTTTTGCGCAAGGAAAGGCGGTCAAGTGCGACCTCTGCATGGGCGAGCCGCGCTGCGTTTCCTCCTGCCCGGAAAATGCAATCTCAATCGAGAGCAAGCCCTTCGTGGGCTGGAGGATTCTCGATTCCGCACCCCAGTACTCGGTAGGCCTGCCCCAGCTTACCGGAGACGAGGACGAATTGGTCAAGCGCGCAGTCTCCGAGTTCAGGGAGCTCTCGAAGCACAGGAAGATAGAGAAGAGGCGCGACGTGGAACAGGCCTTCGGGGAGATAATAAAAAATTATTCCAGGGAGGGCCTCGTAATCGAGAAGGACCAGTACTCGTATCTCGTGAGGGTCTGTGCATTGTATGCGAGCGGATTCGGGGCAATCGAGCCTATGCTCTCCGACGACCTGCTCGAGGAAATCGCCGTAATCGAGCTCGACAAGCCAATCTATGTTTACAAGCGTTCGGAGGGCTGGCTCAGGACCGACGTTTCCTTCACGCGCGGCGACGCCTTCATAGAAGTCGTAAACAAGATGGCCCGCCAGCTCGGCCGGAGGATAACCTTCCAGTCGCCGACAATAAACGCGGTCCTGCCCGACGGCTCCCGCCTTCATGCCTCGATTCCGCCGGTCTCGAACTTCGAGATGACCATAAGGAAATTCAGGAGCAACCCCATCTCGGTTGCCGAACTCGTTTCTTTCGGGACTTTTTCCGCCCGCGCCGTTTCGTTTCTCTGGCTTTCAATCCTCGCCGACATGTCAATCCTCGTTTGCGGCAACACCGCGAGCGGAAAGACCAGCACGCTCAACGCGCTTTTCTCGTTCGTCCCGCAAACCGAGCGGGTTGTGATAATAGAGGAAACGCCGGAGATAAACATCCCGCATCCCCACGCGGTGCGCATGGTTTCCAACAAAGAACTCGGCATTGGCCTCGACTCCCTCGTCCACGATAGTTTGAGGATGAGGCCCGACCGCGTCATCGTGGGCGAGGCAAGGACTCCCGAGGAAACGAGGGCGCTTTTCGAGAGCCTCGTGAGCGGACAGGCCCGCTCCACCTATGCGACCTTCCACGCCCGCTCGGTCGGCGAGGCCGTCTCCCGCATCAAATCAATGGGAGTCGGGGTGCAGGACGTTTTCTCCATCGACCTTATGGTTGTCCAGAAGCGAATCTCCGGCGGCCTCGGCAAGGGCGAGCTGCGCAGGGTTACCGAACTTGCGTATTGCAATGAAGGCGCATTCGTTCCCGCTTTCGAATACGACGGGGCGGAGGACTCGCTCAAACAAGCAAAGGGAATCGAATTATTCGAAGACGGATTGTGCAGGCGGCTCTCCCTCACAAAAAAGGAGCTCCGCTCAGAGCTGGCTGGCAGGTCCTCTTTCCTCTCCTCTCTCGCGCGGAATCCGCCCCCGTTCTTCAAGGCCCTTTCCGCAATCTCGAACTACGGGGGTAAATCTTGAAGAACGGGAAAAATGATGAAAAAAAGAAAAAACCGCCCCAAAGCCCCAGTCGCGCGTCCATCCTCGAATTCATTACCCGAAGCAGCAGCTCGCTTCTAATCGAATCCGACCTCCCGATTGCCCTCCGTTCGCTTGCCGCGGAGCTGGCCATGGGCTCGCCGTTCGAGAGGGCGCTCGAGCGCATCGCCGAGTCGGGCTATTTCGTTTCGGCGGAGTTCTCGAAGGCCGTGAAGGAGGTAAGGGCGGGCTCCTCTGTTCCGGACGCGCTTTCGCACGTTGCGCATTCAACGGACTCCCTGATACTAAAGCGCGCGCTCATGCAGCTCACATATGCCTACGAGTCCGGCGGCGATTTCGAGCCGGTAAGGCGGCTGGCGCAGGAGCTGATTGAGCAGCAGAGGGCTGGCGCCCGCGAGCATTCGGCAAAAACCGCCTTTGCGAGCGTCCTTGTCATTTCCTCCTCATGCATTCTCCCTTCCCTGTTCCTCCTCTACGTGCTGGTGGGCTCCTCTTTCCTGCTCCTTCCAGTCGATTCGACGGGCATCCTCCTCGCCTATTTGGTGGCCTTCCCGCTTGCCAACGCGCTGATACTCGCCTGGGTCGCGCGAAGGACCCCGCCATCGCTTGGCGGCCGGAAGGCAAAATTGCTCGATGCGCGCGACATAAGCTATTTCGACAAGTGGCTCGCCTCGCGCGGGCTTCCGTTCACTTTCAAAAAATCCCTCGCAATCCTGCTCGCCGTTTCCCTCATCATCTCCATCTCCCTCGTTTCAATGGGTTTTGATTTGATTCCCTCGCTTCTTCCGCTCTGGCTCCCGCTTGCTGCCTACGTTTTCTTCTCCTATCTCGCGCAGGCGCGCAGGGACCAGCTCGATAGGTTCCTCCCGGACGCGCTTTTCCTCGCCTCGTCCTTCCAGAAGGGCGTCTCGATGGAGCACATCGTTTCCGCAATCGCGGATTCCGGGTATGGGGCGCTTTCCGAGGAATTCGCCATGGCCCGCTCGCAGATTGCCGCGGGCGAGGACCCGGCAAGGGCAATCGAGGAAATCGGGAGGAGGAACGACTCGATACTCCTATCGCGCGCAACGGGCCTCATGGCCCAGGGCTACAGGACCGGGGCCAACGTGCATCTGGCAATGCGGGAAACGGCGGACGATACCTTCAACGTTTTCTCAATCATAAGGGAACGGACTTCGCAGCTCGCGCTCCAGAAATACACGCTCATAGCGGGCGGCACGATATTCGTCCCGCTCATAATCGGCTCCGTTGCCTCGATGTCCGGCCAGATGGACTTGGGCGGGCTTTCGGAGCTCCTGGGGGTTGCGCAGGACCCGGCCCTTCTTCCTACCGCCATTTTCTGCAGCCAGGCCTATCTCGTAATCTACTCCCTTATGGCGAGCGTCTTCATCTCGATGCAGGAGCAGAACCCGGGCAGGGCTGCGGTTTATTTCCTGTTCATGGCGCCCACGGCCCTCTTGATCTTCTACCTCTCGAGGTCGATGAATGTTTTATCAATGCTGTCGTGAAAACCCGAATACGAGCGCGCGTTTTCGGTTTCGGCGAATTTCTTTTAATGCCCCGTGATTCAAACCCACCTGTTTACTCATACAAAAATTTATAAGGAAAAAACGTCACAATAAATGGCGTTGGGGGAAATGGCGGCTCAAAGAATAATTGACACTGGCGTTAGGACTCATTATCTTAACGCGTTCGAGATAGGCAAAAGAAGCGGCGGGGAACTCATACGCCACGCGTTACTAGACGAGTTAATACTCAATAGGCGGGTATTCGGAATATTTTTTGCCAAGGAAGCGATCTTCACTAACCCGCCGGGAACGACGCTTAGGCCAGGAGATACCCTAACGGACTTCCATAACCGGCAAATCGTGCCTCCAGATTTTCTACGCGAACTTGATGAAAAGGAGCGAAGTCTCGGAAGAGGGGCAATCTTCGGAAAAGAGAAAATCGGTCTTTTTGTTGAGCCCGCAGAAATAAATGACAGCGGGCAACCAAGGGTTATTCGCCCAGCGTCAATAACCACGATAACAAACATAGAAATAGCCGGGGGCGGCAGGGCGGATGAGGCGACAAAAATGCCAGTCGAGGTATCGAAAGACGTATTTCGTGCGCTGCCGGAACACCAAAAGCGCTGGTTTCTCGCGGGGGCTGGGGGCCTTCAGTTTATCTCTCGTGGACATGACCCGCCCCACTACAATCCGCGAGAAATCGAAGCAGTGTCCGATTCAGGTCGTTTCGAGGTGCTCATCTCCGACTCGAGCATGGCTCTGGGAGAAATCCAGGCGCTCGCGATAGGATTGGGATGCGAGGTATTACGCCCTCCGGCAGTCATTTCCTGATACATTATTTTTCCGATTTTTCGAGGCCATTGAATTATTTCTCGCTGCTTTCCTGATACGTTTATATACCTTCGAGTTTTATCCTCCCATCATGATACAGATAAAGGAAGTTTCGAAATTCGACCTCGATTCGCCAACGCTCATAGAGGGTTTCCCGGGCATCGGCCTTGTCGGCACGATTTCCGCGAGCTATATTGCCGAGAAGCTGCACATGGAGCCGCTCGCCTACCTCGTTTCCGAGAAATTTCCGCCGCTCGCGGCAGTGCACAACTACGCGCCGCTGCACCCGGCCAGGATGTACAAGTCGAAGAAGCACAACCTCATCGTGCTGTTCTCCGAATTTACTATTCCGCTCAGCCAGATTTACCCCCTGACCGAGATAATCCTCCAGTGGTCGAAAAAGAATAAGGTGAAGCAGATATTCTCGCTCGGCGGAATCTCGATTGAGGA
>JAPLWU010000090.1 GCA_026396425.1 Microcaldota archaeon
AGCCCGATTGCGGCGGGATGCTTCCTGCTCTCCATTATCGCCACTTTGCTCCCCTCAATCCACGGCTCGCTGAGCGCATTTTTGTGCTTTTTCAGGAAGTTCCCAATCCCCTCCTCGTGGTGCACGTCGGGCCCGAGCAGCTTGACGACTTTCGGGAGTTCCCAAACCTCGAAATCCAGCACTATTGCGCACGATTCGTCTTCGTCAGTCCAGTGGTCCGCTCCCATGAGCTTGAAGCCCGCGAGTTCGAGCTGCTTCACCATGCTGTCCCTTGCCTTGCGCAGCTGCGGCCAGAGAATGTCGGAAACAACGTCCGGGGCCTTGAAGTGGAGGCAGACGAGTTTTGCGCTCCTCCTCCCCACCGCCCTCCTCGCTTCGCTCGCAGTCAAAATCTCCTTTTTCCTGAAGAAGAACTCCTCGCTCGGTTTCCTGATGAACTCGCGCGCAGCATGAACGAATCGGTACATTGAAGTTTCGGAAACTACGGCCGCCACATTCCGGTTCCTGTCCACCGGATCAATAACAACGAGCGGAGTGACGAACTTGTCGCCAAATTCCTTTCCTCCGTAATGCTTCTCGACGTCGATAAATACGGGTTTCCTCCACTTGGCCGCCTCGTGAAGCAGCTCGTGGATTCCTCCGTAGTTCAATACCAGCAGCTCGCAAAGGTAGCCGGAAAATCCCTCGGTCTTCAATTCCGCGCCGTAAACGTCGTGGTTGCGCATGAATCTTTTTAGCAATCTAACGTCGTCCTTCATTTTCTGGGGCATGTTGCGCAGGATATACTCAGAGTGGAGCTGGGAGCGGTCGACCGCGCTCGCCATTTCTTTCACATCCGTTATCTTATACGAGGGAACAATCTCAACATCGTATTTGCCCACCTTCGCCTTCAGGTACGGATGCTCGGCATAGCCAATCTCCCATTTGTGCGGCTTGATGGCTCTCTTGGCGTACATGAGCCCCATTACTTCGAGGTCTTTTATGGTGTAAGTGTTTGGGAAAAGCAGGAAAATGTCGAAATCCTTCTCGCCCCGCGTGTCCGTGCCCTTTGCCATCGAGCCCACCATCTCGACCCCGATTCCTGCCGGCAAGGTTCTCCTAATCTTCTCGATGAGCACTCTGGCGAACTCGGCCTCCTCATCAGCCTCCTCGGGGGTGGGCTTTACCTTTGGTATGACCTTCTCGAAAACGCTCATTGCGGCTTGCTTCTCGTCCATGGCTATACTTTCGCCAACCATTATTAAATATTGTTTGTACCCGAACCTCGCTAACTCGCCCCTCCCAATCGCACTCACCGAGCTCTCGCCTCGCGCTGCCAACTCCCGCCCCCGCGTTTTTATACGTTTAAATACTTTTTCCGCGATAATACCTTACTTATTCTGGAATTGTGGGGTGATTTGAATGAGCCAGCTTGCGACCATACCGCAGAACATGAGAATTATCCATCCGCCTTACGGTGGCGAGTCCGGAAGGCCTCCGCTCGCCCTAGTTAAGACTTATCTCGGGCGAAATGGCGCGGTGCTTACCCCTTCCCATAACGCCGGCCAGGTTCTCACCAAAATCCTGGGGCTCTCGTTTGGCGCCCATGAACTCTCGTCTAGCCGTTGGCAGGGGAGAAAAGACCCATCACTAGACGAATACGCAAAAATCGCATTTTCGTCTTCCTCCGTTGCGGTCGAGGGCATAATCATTTATAACCGGCCTGGCAAGCGTCTCGGTTCGAAAGTGGAAGACCGCAAGAGCGGTTCAGTTTTCAGGGTACCTAAAATTTTCAGAAATGCATTCGCCGTCATCGTTCCAATCCCGGAATGCACGTTCTCACCAAAAGGTGGAAAATTCGTGATAGAAGCTTCCGACAACCTATCCCAGGTAGTCCGCCTCCCCCCAAATGAATTTTTCCTCGCAAGCGACGTTTCTTATAAAAAACCTAACCTCGGTATCCTCCCGTCGATAGACTACCACCTGATTCGGGACACGGGTTCGGTCGTCAGCATTCTCGCCTACCTCCAGAAAACCATCGTCTCCCTCCCGTGTTCTTACGACTACTTCAACTTCATGCTCACTCGGGCCAGAAGGGAAGGTACTGGGTCAGTTGGCGATCCCTGTGCCAGCATATTTGAAGACTTGTTGCAGGCGGAGATAATGGCCACGACAGGATCCAGGCGTGGCGAGCCGTTGGAGAAAGGAAACGCCGTGCTGAGGTTCTCTTTCGCCCCCAGTTATTTCGGAGTGATACTCGAAAATGCCAGAAAAATCAACAGCCAGGTTAATCAGAAAGAAGTTACAGCGCTTACAGCGCTTGTTGGTCTGTTGGACAACGCTACAGTTCTCTAGCGCCCTAAAACCGAAAATCAAAGTTTCGCCCACCTCAGCGTGAGCGAGTTAGAAACGACGGAAACGCTGCTCAGCGCCATCGCCCCGCCCGCAATCATGGGCGAGAGCAGCCATCCATTGGGGGAGTAAATGGCGTAAAGAACTCCGGCTGCAATCGGGATTCCAATCACGTTGTAAACCAGCGCCCAGAACATGTTCTGCCTTATTTTCGACATTGTCGCTCTGCCCAGCTTCAAAGCCCGGACGACATCCATAACGTCGTCGCGCATGAGCACAATGCTGCCCGCTTCTATGGCAACGTCGGTGCCGGAGCCAACTGCAATTCCGATGTCGGCCTGAGCAAGGGCAGGTGCGTCGTTAATCCCATCGCCCACCATGGCAACAATTTTGCCGTTCCTCTGCAGTTCCCTGACCGATTTCGCCTTATCCGCAGGCAAAACCTCGGCAAAAACATTTTCAATTCCCAGTTTTCCCGCAACCGCCCCGGCCGTTCGTTTATTGTCGCCCGTGAGCATCCAAACCTCGATTCCCATTCGCTTGAGCTCGGCAACGGCAGCCGCGCTCGTTTGCTTTAGCGTATCCGCAACCGCAATCAGGCCGGCAGGCTTCGCGTCAACGAACAAAATCATCACCGTCTTGCCTTCCGCCTCGAGTTCGGCCATTTTTTCCAATAATTTTAATTTTGATTTCGATTCTGATTTTGTTCCCGATTCCGATTTTTTCGCTTTCGAGAAGCCCATTCCAACTTCTTCCATCATTTTCGCATTTCCCAGAGCGATTATTTTTCCATTCACTTTCGCAATCACTCCCTTCCCTGCAATCGATTTGAAATTGGAAGCTTTCGAGATTTTCGCTCCTTCCTCTTTCGCTTTTTCCACTATCGCATCGGCGAGCGGATGCTCGGAATTTTTCTCAACGCTCGCCGCAAACGAAAGTAACTCCTTTTCCGAGAATGCCGATGCCGAAGACAGTGAAACAACGTCCGTCACGGTCGGTTTCCCCTTAGTCAGCGTTCCGGTTTTGTCAAAAACAACCGCCGAAATTCGCTTCGAAGTTTCGAGAGCTTCTGCCCCTTTAATCAAAATTCCTCTTTCCGCCCCGACTCCCGTTCCGACCATTATTGCAGTAGGAGTCGCCAAACCAAGGGCGCACGGGCAGGCGATTACGAGAACGGAAACTGCGGTCATGAGAGCGAAAGAAATCGTCTCGCTCGCAACAAAGTACCAAACAACAAACGTCAAAATGGCAATTCCAATAACAACCGGCACGAACACTGCACTCACGGAATCCGCAAATCTTTGAATCGGGGCCTTGCTCCCCTGCGCCTCCTCGACCAGTTTCACAATCTGCGCAAGCGCCGTTTCGCTCCCGACTTTTTCGGCCTTCACGTAAAGCACGCCGTGCTTGTTGACGGTTCCGCCAATCACCTTGCTGCCGGGAATTTTCTCAATTGGGATTGGCTCGCCCGTAATCATGCTCTCATCAACGGATGAACCGCCCCGAATCACCTTTCCATCCACCGGAATCCTCCCGCCGGGCTTGACTATAAAAATGTCGCCGACTTTGACCTGCTCGACCGGAATTTCAACCTCCTTCCCCTTCCTTTCGACAAGTGCGGTTTTCGGCGAGAGGTCCATCAGTTTCCTTATGGCCTCGCTCGTCCTTCCCTTGGCAAGCGCCTCGAGGTATTTGCCAAGGATTACAAGCGTAATCAGCACTGCCGAAGTCTCGAAATACTGCTCCATCGTCAGGCCAAGAAGCGCGCCGACGCTGTAGAAATAGGCAGCGCTCGTTCCAACAGCAATGAGCGTATCCATCGTCGCAGTCTTATTCCTGAGCGCGCTCCACGCCCCGCGGTAGAACGAAAGGCCCGCGTAAAATTGCACCGGGGTTGCGAGCAGGAAGAGAAGAATTAGCCGATATGGGAATCCCATTAGGAACATGCCCAAAAGAAATGCCGGAATGCTGAAAATCGCGGAAAAAATGAGACGCCCCTTCAACTCGCTTATCTCCTTTTCCCTCACCTTCCTCTCCGCTTCAACATCGACTTCTTTCGAGGCGCCGTAGCCGGCAGAAGTAACTACTTCAATCAGCTTCCCCTCGCTCGTCTCGCCTTCATCATACTCGATGTGCGCCTTTCCCGAAGCGAAATTCACATTGGCCTTCGCAACTCCGGGCACCTTCTCGAGCGATTTGTTCACCAGAGCGGCGCAGGAAGCGCAGTGCATCCCTTTTATCGAAAGAACGGTTTTTTTCAAATCAATCACCTACTCCTCAAAGTCAATCGCCCGACAAAACCGACTACATCAACGAAAATCAACGAAAACGGGCCGCCTCGGGGCGGCTCGCGAAAATCCATCGTCTATTTTTTATTTATTCCCGCCGCAGCCGCATCCGCAACCGCCGGCCCCGCAGGTTCCCCCGCCAGTATTGGGCGCTGCCGCGTTATTTATTAGTTCCGCCTGCCCCGCGGTCGTATTTCCATCCACCACCGTGAATTTTCCCGGAATCATCCCCATCCAGCAGCTCCACGAGACCGCGCCGGCTTTAGTCGGAGTGAATTCCACGGTCTGCTCCCCCTGTTGAACTTTTATATCCAGCCCGTACTCCCGCACTATTATTTCGCTGTTGCAGCCGTTGAGTTCCACGCCGTTGATTATCCATTTAACCGGAATTCCGTTCTTCAAGACAAAACTGTTCGGCTCGAAGCCAGCATTCGTCACATTCATCCTGATAATCTGGAATGACTCGTTGTTCGCGTTGCCAGTTTCGAGACCGGGGCCTGCCACGTTTTGGAGTCCTGCCCCGCCCGCCAGCTGCCCTCCCTGCAAATTATTCGTTCCGAGCGAAGGCATAACCTGCAATCCCGAAAGGACTGCTGCATTATTCACCATAAGCAGGCCGAGCGCCACAACTAGCACTCCCGAATAGCGGGTTATCTTTTTTGCCATGACCTGCGAAATCATCGAGGAAACGTAGCTGAAGCCAAGCATTACCGGAAGGGTGCCAAGCCCGAAAAAGAAAAGAGCGAGCCCTCCGAAAACCATGCTCCCGCTTCCGGCTGCGAGTATGTACATTGCCTGAAGGGGCCCGCACGCAACGAACATGCCGGTCGCCAGGCCGGTCGCAAAAGACCCTTTCGAGGCGAGTTTTTCCCGCAAACGCATTATTGGCTCGGGCATGAAGCTCGAGCCCAGTTTCGGAGTAATGTTCAGCATTCCCAGTCCGTAAACTATTAGGAAGAGGCCTGCCAGAAGAGCCACGGCGATTCTCATCTCAACCGTGAACGCGATGATTGAGCCGACCAGGCCGAACAGGGCGCCAATCGCCGTATATGATATGAGCTTGCCCGCCCCGTATGAGAGGTGCGGCCTTATATCGCCGGCCTTTTGTTTCATCGAGTATGAGAGAACGAATCCGCCGCACATGGCGATGCAGTGCAAACCCGTAACAAGGCCAATCCCGAACAGAAGGGCGTAGCTCGTTGTCGCATCGAGTTTGGCAAAACTGATTCCCGCGCCAGCGGTGAAATAATCAATTGCAAGATAAATTGCAACGAAGACGGCTATGGCGCCGAGAAGAATGACAATGTTGCTCCTCCTCGCTCGCGCCTCTCCCTTCAGCGTATAGCCGGCTTCTTTCAGTGCATCCCTTATTTTCTCCTCGCCGACTTTTTCCGGATCGAATTCAATATCGACCGAGTTGTCCGAAAGTCTTGCGCTCGCAGATTTAACTCCGTCGAGTTCCACGAGCTTCTGGTTTATGAGCTTCTCGCAAGAGCCGCAGACCATTCCCTCGACTTCATACCTCTTTTTTTCCATCATTCCCGCACCTCAAATCCATTCAAACTGACGATTACTGGGGCTGAAACCATATTTCCCTATTGCTGAAACCAACCAGGGGTTTCGTGAAACTGAGGCATATTTTTGCGAAACCCTCCCATAAATATCGTTATAAACCCTAATTTCTTAATCAAATACGTGGAGCTGGACAGGAACCAGAAGACGCTCATTGGAGCGGTATTGCTCATCGCCATAGTCGCGGCAATAGTCTACCTGCCGGCTTTTCTCAATCAGAACGTTCCGACCGCCTGCATGATTGACGGCGAGTGCCAGCACGAGCAGGCGCTCGTGAGGCTCAACAATCTCGCGCCCATAATATTTTCGGCCGGAGTTGTTATCGGGCTTGTCGTTTTCTACTTCCTTTACGAGAGGAGGAAAACCCCTGCCGAGAGCAGGAAAAGCCTCGCCGAAGTCGCCGATATGCTCGATGCGAGCGAGGCAAAAGTGATGAGGAAAATCATCGATGAAAAAGGGCGCGTTCTTCAGGCCGAGCTTTCGAGGCTCGAAGGAATCGGAAAAGTGAAGGCGCACCGCATAATCGGGCGCCTGGAAAAAAGGGGAGTAATCCAAACCGAGGGAGCGGGCAAAACGAACGTAATAAAACTGACCGATAAATACAGGAAAATCTTCTTCGAATGACGAGTAGGGAACTATGATTAAAAACGAAAAAGTGCTCTTTGAGCTGCGGCAATCGGGGGAGTTTAGGAAAGCAATAGTCATCGACTACCTGGCCCCGCTTATAGGCCTTGTTTCGTTCGTATACGCCGCGTCAAGCGTCCTGGCAATCTCTCTTTTCGAAATAATGGCGCAGCTGCGCTTCGGTATCGGACTCTGGGACGTCACGCTCGCTTTGCTCGCGCTTGCCATCCCCATAGTTCTGCTTCTGGTTCTTAGAAAATTCTCAGAGAGGTGCATAATCACGAACAAGCGCCTTATAGCGGCTCATTCCCTCACTAAATCCGAAACATCGGTTTCTCTGGACGAGATAAACTCGGTAGAAGTCGTGTCATACCCATTTTCCATCTCCGGAAGGGTTTTTAGCTGGCTTCTGGAGCCGAAACCGCAAGTTTTAGAAATAAAAACAATCTACTACGGCAAAGGGCTTATCCTCGGAGTTGAGAACCCGGGCGAAGCGAGGGAAAAAATACTGAAACTCGTGAAGTTTTCCGAATCCAGGGTATAACCCACGGTCTTATTGAGGCCAATAGGATTCAGTCCGCCCGCTTGGTGCGAGGTGCTCTGTCAGACCGCCGAAACACCCGTCATTTCCGAGGAAATTTGGCGACTACAAACGCTGCCAACCAAATTTAATAAACCAAGCTTGCAAATCATTTATTATGTCAAGAAAGAGGCCCGGAATTTTGGGCAGCCTGTGGAAGGCATTGGTCTGGGCAGTTTCCGCAATCTTCCACGTGCTTTACCATGCAGTAAGGCAGCTTTTCCGTTGGCTCTATTCAGCTCTCTTTGCTGTTGGCAGGAAAGCCGGCGATGCGAGAAAACGTGCCTCCAGGCCTTCGGGCTCCGCGGGAAGCATTCCATTAGAGCAGCTGAGCTCCCAGAAGGGAAGCCTTGCAGCATTCGAAGAGAAAGTCTATTCCGCAACAAGCACGATAGGCCTTGTGCTTGGCGCAAGGGGAAGCGGCAAGAGTGCCCTTGGCATGCGCCTGCTTGAGAACGTTGCAGCCAAAAAAACGCGGCCGGTCTATGCAATGGGCTTTGAGCAGTCGGCTCTTCCGGCCTGGATTTCCTGCACCGAGGAGCTTGGCACCCTTCCGAATGGCGCATTCGTGCTGGTGGACGAGGGCGGGATAGCGTTTTCCTCAAGGCAGTCGATGTCGAACGTCAACAAGCTGCTCTCCTCGCTAATCCTGATAGCGAGGCACAAGGACATCTCGGTTCTTTTCATTTCCCAGAACTCGGCCAACCTCGAGATAAATGCTATTCGTCAGTCTGATTACCTTCTGCTCCGAAAGCCCTCTCTCCTCCAGATGGACTTCGAGCGCAAGAAGATCGGCGAGATATACGGCCGCATAGCCGCCGGCTTTGAGAAGCTGCCGGAAAACGGGCAGTATGCTACCTACGTCTACTCTGATGAATTCGAGGGATTCGTGGCAAACCAACTCGCCTCGTTCTGGTCCCAACGGGCAAGCAAGTCCTTCTCCTCCTTCAAAGCGGAACGCCAAGGACAGAGAGAAAAATAAGAGGCAAGCAGTAGAGGTACTAAAGCGACCATAAATCGTCAACCCCTATCCTTAGCAAGGAACTCGTCAGGGTCGCGAACGTTGATTTCACACCGTCTGGCCTTGCGACCTTTCAACCCTTCGGGTAAGTGTTCGTTCGCTCCTTCTGTTTGCCTTCGCAAGCCCGCCCTAGGGGCGGGTTCGCCAGACGGTGTGTCGCCCATGTCCCGGGTCCAAGCTCTGACCTTAATAAAGCTTGCTGCCGTTTAACCGCCTAAAGTTGCATCAGTCCGCCCGCCTGAACTCCTTATCCTTCTTCACTTCAACCCCGAAACTCGAGGCCAAATCCACAACTTTTTTTCTCTCCTCGCTTTTCAGCCCTTTCCAATCCAAAACCGCTAGTTTGGCCTTGCTCTTGTTTTTTGCCTGCTCGAACATTTTTTCGTCGAGCGAATTGATTGTGTAATTGGGGCAGATGTGGCCGAAAGCAAGCTGGCTCTCAATCTCCAATTTGGAAAAAGAAGGGCAATAATGGCCTCCCCCAAAACCAATAGCGCTAACCCAATTTTCATTATTTTTCGTTTCGCTTATGCTTGCGATTATGGCTTCTGCAACTGCTTCGCCCGCTTTTTCATTCCCCCATTCCCTCTCGCTGCTGCCCACTTCTGCGAAGAACATCGGGGTTTTGTAATTGGTCGGGCCGTGGTGGGTGCACTCCATGGCAACCTCAAACCCGTCAACGCGGTTGTTGGCAAGATGCGCCAAGGCTTTTTTGGCGAAAAAAGGAGCGGTCTCGCTTAATTCCCTAGGATTCCCTCCCACTTTCGTTTCCTCGCCCCAGTTCCCGCAGTGGTGCACGGTCAAACACGGCTTTCCGGCCGCGCTGCGGTGCTTGCTCGCAAAAACGAAGACCTCCGGGGAAAAAAATTTTTCCAAATAATCGGCGCGGACAATCTCGTTTGGAACTTCAACAATGACGATATCGCCGCAGTTTTCGCCCTTGCCATCCCCATTCCGCCAGGTGGGCATTCCTCCAACAACCCCGCCCTCCCCGAACTCACTTTTATTATTCCTTATCTTGTCGGCTATGTTGCAGCCGGCGGGGTCGTCCTTCCAATAAACGATTGCTTTCATGCTATCGATTCGACTTCCTCAGCCAACATTATTATTAATTAATACCGCGGCAAATTTGGTTCGATGGCAAAAATAGTCGGAAACAAAATCGTCGAAACGGAGAACTTCGAAAGGATTCACGAGCAGGGCTTCGGCGCAATTAAAGACGGGGAGTTGCTGCTTACTCCGCTTGACGCCCTCTACCTGCTCGAAGAGAAAAAAATCGAAGTGAAAAAGGGGAGAATTAAACTGGATTTCGAAAAACTGCTCGCTTTTCTCGAGAAGAAAGGCGAAAAGCAAATCAAAGATTATTATTCCGTTTTTCGCGATTTGCGCAAGCGGGGTTACGTCTGCCGATACGACCTGAAAAATTCCGGCTGGCTCAGGGTTTACGAAAGGGGCGCGAGGCCCACAGACAGGCCGTCAAAATACGTTCTGCGGGTAATGGATGCGAAGACGGGAATGCCGCAGTTGCTTGAACTTCTCGCCCAAGCGCACTCTTTCAGGCGCCAGCTCCTGCTTGCGCTTGTCGAAAACGGCAGGATAACCTATTTTAAGTTTGACAACAAAATACTTTAGCAGTGCCTCCGTAGCTCAGCCTGGCAGAGCGACTGCATGGTAAGCAGTAGGCCGCGCGTCCAAAAGTCCATCCCTTTCTTTTGAAAAAGAAAGGTCTGGACCAACCCCAAAGAAAACCCGACCTTTCGAATAAAAGGTCTGGTTGAACCCCAAAGAAAAAACGGACATTTGAAGGAGAAAGTCTTTCGATGCCCCAAAAGAAAGGGCGAAACCCCAAAGAAAAACGAAAACGCGTCCTCGCGTTTCGAGACGAGGGACTCGAAAATTTGGGCTGGAAATCGCGCCGGAGGCTTTTTATCAGCATGTCGGGTTCCAGCATTCGCAGCAAATTTCCGAGGTGCAGAGGGGACAGAAAAAGGAGAATACCCTAAACGTATCAAGGAAGAGCTGCATCGAAGCTACGATTATCAAGCCGAGCAGGGCTCCAACAACCAACGCAACCGCAACGTCTTTTGCGATTTTCGTTTTGCTCCTTCCCGCATAGTAAACAATTGGCGCAGAGATGAACATAAGCAGGGAGACAACCGCAAAAGCGCTACGCATCTCAGCGCAAAAGAAATCAAGAACGTATACGATCTTTCTAGAACTCGCAAACTCGCCCAAACAGGGCAACTCGTGGCTGGAAAAAAACCAGTTAATCAAGATGACAACAAGCGCGATTGCGTGTGGCCCAAACGCGGCGAGCAAATAAAGTGAAGCTTTTTTCGGGAAGGACAGTTCTGGCTGTTCCTTCTTCTTTGCGTCCATGTAACGGAATTTGGTGCATAGCCTTTTTATTCTTATTCAACCAGGGAGCAGATTCCCAAAAGCTGCTCCAAAAACAAACGCGGCTAGGCCCATCACCAATCCGGCTAAAAAGAAAATCGAACCAAAAATTATGAAGAAAACCGCCGCAATCTTGTTGATTGGATTATCCGACTTCGCGAGCTTTACCAGTTCGCTTTCGTCTCTGATGCTCGCTATAAGCGGAAAATCCTGTTCTTTTTTTATCGTCAGCTGCCCTTCCCGCTTGGCGAACCCGTAGACGAACAGCTCTGCTCCCGGCCTTATTATCCATTCCCTTTTTCTCGAATTCTTGCCGAAAACATGGCCCCCTATTGCCAGACTCGCTTCAACTCCAGGTTCGCTAGGTTCGCTAATTACGCTTTCAGCATCCGCCCAGTTGCCTTCGATTCCCCCAAGATTCACCAAAACTTTCTCGGAGTCGTCTTCCAAATAAAAAGGCGCGCTTTTAATCTCCTCTGAAACCGGCACCCAGCCATAGTGAGAGTGCTTTCCCCCGCTGACGCGCTCGTATCTCTCCTCAACGCTCCTGTAATAAACGCACTCATTGTCGGTGTATTTGGCCTTCAGGGCATTTATGGCGGCAACTTTGCCCCTAATCTTCGTCATTCCTTCAGAAATGCCGCTTACTCGGCTCATTTGCGTTTTTTGCATTTTCCCCAGAATGTCATCCTCTTTTTTCTGCGCCGTCCACATGCGGACTCCAACGACCGTAAATACCGCCCCGCCAGCAGTGAAGATAATAGGGACTACCATGCAAGGAGTCGCGTCCATGTAAGTAAATCAGTGCATAGCTTTTTATTTTTATTCTGCAAAACTAAAATGGCAGAGAAGTGAACCCGAAATGATTCCAAAGAAAGTTTTTCTGACGAAAGGCGTGGGAAGGGACAAATACAAGCTCCAATCTTTCGAGCTGGCGCTCCGCGATGCCGGGATACAGCACTGCAACCTGGTCATGGTCTCAAGCATATACCCGCCGGCCTGCGAGCTCGTGCCGAGAAAGGTGGGCCTCGAATATCTCGACCCCGGCGAGATAGTGCACTGCGTGATGAGCAGGAACGAGTCCAACGAGCCCAACCGCCTCATTTCCGCTTCCGTCGGGCTCGCAATTCCGAACGACAAGTCGAGGTACGGCTATCTGAGCGAGCACCACGACTTCGGCCATAACGAGGACGAGGCCGGCGACATCGCCGAGGATTTGGCGGCTTCGATGCTCGCCTCAACGCTCGGGATAGATTTCGACCCGGACGCGGGCTGGGACGAGCGCGAGAAGCAGTTCAAGATAAGCGGCGAAATCGTCAAGACGACCAACATAACGCAGTCGGCCATATGCGACAAGATCGGCAGGTGGACGAGCGTCGTGGCTGCTGCGGTTTTCATATTCGCCGAGGATGAGACGAGGGTCAGGGAGAGAAGGGCAGCGCAGACGCCCCCTGCTCAAATGGTCCTCCAGCCTGCCCAGGACTCTCCGAACAACAAGAACAGCGGGCACGAGGCCGTCCAACGACCCGCTGCGGCCTCCCCGCAATAGGCACGCGAAGAGTTTGCGGCACTTTCTCCTTCTCCTCATGCGGCCCGCCCCCTACCGGCTCGTATCGTTCGAAGGGCTCCCACTCTACGAGGAACAAAACGAATCCCAGCTTAAACACTACCAAAAGCAGCAAGGTGACGATCGGATTCAAACCACTCTCCGTAAACTGGAACTTCCCTTATCGGGTACTCCATGGCGTTCACCTCCTGACATATTTTAGGCACTAACTAGTATATAAATCTAATGTTTTTAGATATTTTTGGAAGAATGTTGGAAAAATTCTCATTTACCCATATTTTTGTCCTACGCCACAATTCGTTGCCCGACGATGCACAATGTTTAAAAAAACCAAAGTCCAAACAGTGTTGAGTCCTCCGAGAGGAAAATTCCGCCGTCAAAGGTGATTTCATGCTAATAGACGAAATAAACGAGGCCGAGGGAAAGGCCCAGAAAATTGCCGAAAAGGCTAAAAAGGAGGCAGAGGCCATGCTTTCCTCTGCGCGCGACGAGGATTTCAGCGCGATTGTCTCGGCGGCCCGCGAGGAGTCCAATAAACTGACGGAGCGGGCGGGCAGGGGGGCGGAGGCCGAGAGACTAAGGCTTGTCTCCTCGTACAAGCCCCTGCAGAGAATTTCCCCAAGGGCCATGGACAGGGCAGTCTCGCTCCTGGTCGAGTCAGTCCTGCAGTCGATGAGGAAAATTTAGGCAGGGATCAACCCATGAACGTCAAAATGAAGGAAGTTCGCATAGCCGCCCACAAGGACGACGCGGATGGGCTAGTCGGCTCCCTCCATGAGCTCGGCGTCATGCACATCCGCGAGCCAAAGGCCCCGGTTCCGGCCCGGACTACGGACGAATTCGACACGCTTGCCAAGCTCGAGTATATAATACGTTTCCCTTATTTTGCCAAGGAGAAGAAACCCCTTGTTTCCAATTTCACCACCCTCCCGCCATCCGAAAAAATCAAAAATCTCGAGGAGACGGCCAAAAAGGGGCTCGCCATGATTGGCGTTTGCGGGGAGCTCGAAAAAATCGAGCGCGAGATCGAGGATGCGAAAAAAACAATCGCGCAACTCGGCGCGCTCAGGCGCGAGATTGCTGCGCTGCGTTTTACAACCCCCATCCCGCTCCATAGGCTCGGGCAAACCCGCCACGCCGTAATTTTCCTCTCGAAATCCCCGGCCAAAGGCGCTGACAGCGCGAAGGTCGGCGAGTCGATTTACCTCTGCGCTGCCATTCAGGGGAGCGAGGCGTACGCCGCTTCCAAGCCAATCGAGCTTGACCTGCTGGGGCTCAAGGGAACTCCCGAACTCGTAGTCAAGGCGAGCGTCAGGCTGCTGGACGAACTCAGGGAGAAAATCAGCTCGCTCGTAGCCGAAGCGAAGAGGCGCGAGCAGGATTTGCTTTATTTCAAGGCGGCATACGATTACGTTTCACTGAGGGTGCAGAAGGAATCGGCCCTCTCAAAGGCCACGGAAACGAGGGGGGCGCGCATATTCGCCGGCTGGGTAAGCGAGGAAGACGAGCAGAAAGTCAAAGGGCTTGCGGACTGCGACGTGGAACTCTCCGAAGTGAAGGGGGATAACGCCCCAACAAAGCTCAAGAACAATCTTTTCGTTGCGCCTTTCGAAGTGGTCACGCGCATATTCGGGATGCCCAAGTACACGGAATTCGACCCGACCCCGTATCTGTTTCCCTTCTTCCTGCTCTCGGCCGCGCTTTGCCTCACCGATGCGGGCTACGGGGTCATGCTGCTCATCGCCTCGCTCTGGCTTTATTTCTCCTACAAGCTCCAGTTCGCCAAGCTTCTTTTCGCAATTTCCATTCTCACCATCCCGGTCGGAATTCTCATCGGCGGATGGTTCGGCAACCTCGGCGACTACGTTCCCGCTTTCAAGCCGTATTTATACCCGGACGGGATGAGCCCGCTCGACTTCCTCGTGCTCGCGATTGCCATAGGAATAATCCAGATTGCTTTCGGCCTGCTCGTCGCGGTAAAGGGCTTTGCCGTCAGGAGGGACTGGGGAAACGCGGCCGACAAGGCCCTCTGGTTCGTTTTCATCTGCAGCCTTGTCGTTTACGCTCTCGACGGCGCGGGGCTAATCGATTTCGAAAACGTTTATTATGTTTCAATTGCATCAATGCTTCTCATAATGGCCCTCTCAGGGGCAAGGGACAGGGCGGGCATATTCTCGAAAATAATGACTGCCGTTGTTGCGCCCTACAATATTGTGGCATACGTTGGCGACGCGCTCTCCTATTCGAGAATCATGGCCCTCGGCCTGACTACGGGAATAATCGGGACCGTGGTGAACACGGTTGCCGTAATAACCCTCGCAATCCCGTTCGCCGGCCTGCCAATTGCGCTCGCCGTCCTGCTCGTGGGCCACACTTTCAATCTCGCCATAAGCACGCTCGCCGCTTACGTTCATTCCTCGAGGCTCCAGTACGTTGAATTTTTCGGGAAGTTTTTCGAGGGAGGGGGGTTCAGGTTCAGGCCTTTCGTCAAGGAATACAAGTATGTTAAGGAGGTGTAGGGATGTTTGAGTTTCTTGGATACGGGATTTTGTGGGCTGCGCTTGGAGCTGCAGTGGCAGTCTTCCTGCCGGGCGTCGGCTCCGCATGCGGGGTCGGGATAGTGGGCGAGGGAGCGGCCGGCGTCATAGCCGAGGACCCGGACAAGTTCGGAAAACTGGTCATATTGCAGGCCATTCCCGGCACGCAGGGAATTTACGGGCTTCTGTTCGGATTCCTCATCCTGGTAAAGCTCGGCTTCCCGGGCCAGATGGCCGACGTTTCGCTTGGCACCGGGCTCGCGCTTTTCGCATCAGCGATGCCGGTTGCGATGGTGTGCTTCCTTTCCGCCATATACCAGGCGAAGGTCTGCCTCGCGGGAGTAAATATCCTCGTGAAGAAGCCCGATGAGCTCGGCAAGGCCATCACGCTCGCTGCCATGGTCGAGACCTACGCAATTCTCTCGCTGCTCGCGTCGGTGCTCATATGGCTGACGATAAATGTGACTCCACCTGCAGCTGCTGCAACTGCCGGTGCGTAAAAGTCGAACGAAAAAGAAAAAAAATAATAAAATAATCCCGCACGCCCGAGCGCAGGAGTTTGCGGTGATGCGTGAATGTCGAAAGTAGCGGAAAAAATCATCGCCGATGCGGAGAAGGAAGCGAAAGCCATAATGGAGGAGGCAAGGAAACGGGCCGAGGAAATAAAATCAAGTCGAAAGGCGGTTTACGAACGGGAAGCGTCTGAAATAACCGGAAAGGCAAACGAGAGGGCCTTCCAGATTCGGGCAGCAGCGGTTGCTGAAGCAGGCATGGAGCTCAGGAAAAGAAAGGTCGAGGAGCAGCAGAAGGAGATTGACCGGGTTTTCGCGGACGCCCGGGCAAGGCTCGCCCGCCTGGAACTTTCGGAATTCCTGCCCGAAAATCTTCCGCACGGCATCCTATACGTGGCGAAAAAGGACGTAAAGGAGGCGAAGAGGCTATTCCACGGGGAAGTCAAGGAGGCGGAAATCTCCGGCGGCTACATCCTCGAGACGGGCAACGTCCGCATGAACAAGTCGCTCGAAGCATTGATGGAGGAGGCGCGCTACGCGCTCACCGGCAAGGTGATGGAAATAATTTACGAGGGTAAGCAACTTGATTGACGAATACGCATACGCAGTGGGCAGGGCAAGGGCGCTCGAGGCGAGGATACGCAACGTTGATGCCATGCATCCGGCCCAGCTCCTGAAGGAGTACGAGATTGAAGAGAAAAACATCGACGCCTCGCTCGAAAAATTATTGGGAAGGGATTTTTCGGAATTCGCGGAGTGGGCCCCGGATGCCGTCCGGCCTTTCATTTTGCTCGAAGACATGATTTCCGTCAAGGCCCTTGCGAGGAGGCTGAGGGGCGAAAAGATTGGTTTCAGCCGGCTCGCGAGCCTTCATCTGACCGGCGAAAGGGAGCAGGCGGAAAGGGAGCTGGTTGCGAGGGGTTACGGCGACCTGGCCGGGAGGGCGGGCGGGCTCCTCAAACTCAATTACAGGCAATTCGACCTCGAAATCGAGAAATACTTCACCTCAAAAATCCGCAGCCCGCTTTTCTCGGAATTCCTTTCAACCAGGGCCAAGCTGGTGGGCGAGGGAAAGCCGCAGAGGGAAATCGAGGAAAACCTGCTGAGGCTCGTTCACGGCCTCACGCTCACGAAGAACATGGACGAGGCTTCTGATGGCGAGGCGAAACGCCAAAGGTGAATGGGTAATGGCGAAACAAACGCGAGCGAAACTCGAGGCGCAAAAGGTGAATGAGTAATGGCAGCTGTCAGAGCCATCGGCTCGAAACAATTCGTGCTCGGCTTCAGGGCGGCGGACTGCGAGGTCTTCGAGTGCGAAAATCCTTCCGAAGTGCTCGGGCACCTCGCGCCGGGCGTCTGCATAGTCGAGAAAAGACTTGCGGATGCGATAGAAGGCGAGCTGGGGAAAATAAACGCCGCCGACCCGAACATCTCCGTAGTAATTTACGGTTCTGACCGGGTTTTCAGGGCAATCGAGATGGCCACCGGCATGTCGATGAGGTGAACAGATGGCAACGCATTCAAACTCAAAAGCAAACGAAAAATCCAAGGCAGGCTCAAAATCAAAACCAAAACCGCCCGCGGAAAATGACGGTGCATCTCGCGGCTCCATAACCTACATATCCGGCCCGGTAGTGAAGGCCGAGATGAGCGGCGCGAGGATGTACGACCTCGTGCGCGTTGGAAAGCTCAACCTTCCGGCCTGAAGGTTGGGGACCCGGTTTTCACCACTGGCGCGCTTCTCTCGGTCGAGCTCGGCCCCGGCCTGCTCTCCTCGATTTACGACGGGGTGCAGAGGCCGCTCGAGGCAATCAGGAAGGCGCGCGGCGACTTCATCACCCGCGGGGTGCATATGCCGGGCCTTTCAAGGGAGAAGAAATGGGACTTCGCGCCCAGCGTGAAGAAGGGCGATGCGGTTGAACCGGGCCAGCCCATCGGCTCGGTCAAGGAGTTCGAAATAACCCACGTGATTCTCCTTCCCCCGCATTTTCCCGGGGGAAAAGTCGATATGATAAGGAAGGGCTCTTTCACCATTGACGAAGTGATAGCCCAGGTGGGGGGCAGGGAAGTAAGGCTCATGCACAAATGGCCCGTGCGAAAGCCGAGGCCCATAAGGGGGAAGCTCCCGCCCCGCGTTCCGCTCATAACCGGCCAGCGCGTAATCGACACTTTCTTCCCGCTTGCAAAAGGCGGAACCGCTTGCGTTCCAGGGCCGTTCGGCTCGGGCAAAACAGTCATACAGCACCAGCTCGCCAAATGGGCCGACGCGGACATAGTCGTGTACAGAGGGTGCGGGGAAAGAGGCAATGAAATGTCCGACGTCCTGCACGAACTGCCAAAGCTCGTCGACCCGAGAACCAACAGACCGCTCATGGAAAGAACCGTTCTCATAGCGAACACTTCCGACATGCCGGTTGCAGCGAGGGAGGCGTCCGTTTATACCGGAGTGACGATTGCGGAATATTTCCGCGACCAGGGCTTCCACGTGGCGGTAATGGCCGACTCGACCTCGAGGTGGGCCGAGGCCATGAGGGAAATTTCAGGCAGATTGAGGGAGATGCCTTCCGAGGAGGGCTATCCCGCGTATCTTGCTTCAAGGCTTGCCGACTTCGGATCTCATGGTCATCGATGAATTCCTGAAGATCGGGATCGAACGGGACGCGTCGGACCTTCATTTCAAGGCCGGGAACAACCC
>JAPLWU010000020.1 GCA_026396425.1 Microcaldota archaeon
GGCGACGTCGCATTCAGGTGCAATTTCGGCACGGTGGACAGGAGGATGGTGCTCACGGACAGGCGGGCGGGCAGGAGCGAAACCGGCATCGCGCAGATGACCAGGGAGCTCGACGGAATGGAAATCGACGGCGCGAAGCTCGCCTTCAGGCATTCGGTGCAGCACAGGGCGGCCCTCGTGCTGAGCGGAAAGGGGCTCTCGAACATGGTGGGCAACACGGATCCGCACGTAAAGGGCAACCCGGTGCTCGAGTGCAGGCCGCTCGACGGCTCGGCCGAGGCAACGCGGACCGCCAAAATAGTCAACGAATTCGTGAGGCGCTCGCACAAGATTTTGAATGAGCATGAATCCAACAGGGAAAGAGCCGCGAAGGGCGAGCTTCCGGCGAACATCGTCGTAACAAGGGGGGCGGGAATTTTCGAAAGAATACCCAGCCTCGAGGAGAAGCACGGCTTCAGGAGCGCCTGCGTCGCGGGGGCCGCGCTCTACAAGGGAGTCGCCGCGTATGTCGGAATGGAAGTCCTTGACGTCCCGGGCGCGACCGGGACTTTTGACACTGATTTGGGCTCGAAGGCAAGGGTTGCGAAAAAGGCGCTCGAAAAGCACGATTTCGTGTTCCTCCACGTGAAGGCAACCGACAACGCGGGCCACGACGGGAAATACGACGAGAAGGTCAGGATGATAGAGAAAATCGACGGGATGATGAAGGAGCTGCTCGACACGGACGCGTATATAATACTGACCGGGGACCACAGCACGCCGGCGATAATCGGCGGCCACACGGCAGACCCCGTGCCAATCGTCGTCTACGCAAAGGAGAAGGGGATTCGGGTCGATGCCGTGAACTGGTTCGACGAGCTGGTATGCGCCAGGGGCGGGCTCGGCCAGATAAAGGGGCTCGACGTCATGCCAATCATCGCCGAGATGATGGGCTACGCGAGAATATACGGCTCGTAAATGAAGAGACGAAAAAATAATAAAATAATAAACCGCGCAATTTGCGCCCCAATTTTCGCTCGGCGAAAATGGGCATCTTCGGGCTTCGCCCGAAGCTTGTCGGCGCAAATGCGCATTTTTGCCAGCGGGCAAAAATTGGAGGCGCCGGATGCCGGCACCGTAGTGGGGTGGGGCCATGAGAAGCATCGAGGGAAGGGTCAGGAGGACATTGTTTGCGCTCGACCAATTCGAGCAAAGCTCGAATGGTCCATTTGTCGGAGCGCCGACAAATTGGAGCGCAAGAGTCGGTATGGGTAAGTTTTATTAAGCAGGAATGCGCAATATCAAAGGTAGAGGTGGTTTAATGAAGAATGCGTTGTTATTCGCGCTTGGGCTGCTCGTTATAATGAGCGTGGCCATGCTTATGATCCCTGGGTATGCCCTCCGCGGCGGCAGCTATGCCACCGCAGGATACACGACGTGCAGCACCTACGCGCAGTGCAACGACGCGAACCCGTGCACGATGGACTCGTGCCCCAATGGGATCTGCGTCAACGCGGAATACACCGGCGATGCGCAGGGCTGCAGCGTCAACGAGAACGGCAAGGCCTGCTTCAACGGCGCGTGCCAGTCAGTTCCTTAGGTTTGGAGTTGGAGGGGAAACATAACTAGCGGCGTAGCGCCAGCGTTGAAAACAAACAAGGAATTACGCGCCAAACAGGGAAGTACGCGCGGGGGAGAAACTGGAACCCTAGGGACCCTGAATTGCCGCGTTTGATTCTGGAATTTCAGAGGACCAGAGCGATGGAGTATGCGGCCAGCGCGGAGAAGCCGAGGAAGAGAATTGCCACGAATACCAGCAGCGCGGTCCTGAGCGACGAGAAAGCCGAGGCAACCTGGACCCTGGAGGCCTTGAGGTCCTCCCTCATTTTCGCGACGTCCTTCTTCATGTTCTGGAGGCTCGATGACGTCGACTGGAGCGACGAGGAGAGCGACTGGAGCGACTGGGATTCTTCTTTGAGCGAGGAAGCGGACGAGCGGAGACTAGACGCAGAGGAGCTGAGGCTCGAGGCTGCGCCGGACATCGTGGGTATGTTGCCCACGCCGGAAGCGAGAGAGTCGAGCGCGTCTGCCGAGCTCTCCACCCCCTCGCCGTATGAATAAAGCGCGGCCGATATCTTGGAGGTCGACTGCGGGAGCTCCGAGAGGGTGTTGGACATCGAGGAGATTGCGAGCTCCAGATTGGCGAGGGCCGCAACCGCATCGTCG
This sequence comes from Microcaldota archaeon, assembly GCA_026396425.1. Classification (GTDB taxonomy): domain Archaea; phylum Micrarchaeota; class Micrarchaeia; order Burarchaeales; family JAKAKT01; genus JAPLWU01. The sequence continues at coordinate 2,206 of JAPLWU010000020.1, forward strand.
ATTTGCGCCGACACCGCCGAGTTAGCAGAATCGATTGCCGGCGAAACCACGAAATAGAGGACGATTGAAAGCAGGATTGCGAGGACCGAGAGCGCCGCGCCCGCTACCGCAAGCACATCGCGCATGGTGGAGAACCAGTCACCTCTTTTTTCTCTTCCTTCCTGCATAGTAGACTACCCCTGCGGCGAGCGCAATCAGGAGGATTATGGCGATTATCACTGCCCAGTCCAGGGCCGAGGACCTGCCTGCCGCGTCGCCTGCCATGCCGAGAGACCGCTGGGAGAGCGAGAGCGCGGAGTCCGGGTCAGTGAAAAGCGCGGCCTCGGCCTGCGACAGGGCCTCCCTGGCCCGCGAAAGGTCGGGCGGGAAGAAAATCGAGGAGCCCGAGGCCCGCTCGATTGCGGTCCGGGCAGCGTCGATTGACTCGCGCGCGGTCTGGACCTTGGAAACCGCCGGGGAAACGGAGGAGTTGGCCGCGCTTATCTTCTCCATCGCCGACGAGAGAGACGAGCGCGCTTCGGAGAGCGAGAGGTTGAGGGCCTGCTCCCTCGCGCTGGCGAGAAGCGCCTCTGCATCGCCCAAATCGACGCTCACGAAATACTGGGATGAGAGGGAGGAAAGGCGCGCGAGCGAGTTCTTCGCGTCGGCTATGGCGAGAAGCAGGGCATCGCGCTCCGAAGACGTTGCGGACTTCTTTCCGTCAACGAGGCTCCTGAGCGAAAGGACCGAGGACTTGAGTTCGGTTATTGCCGCCGATGCCTCCGGGTATTTCCGGTCGTCCATGAGCAGCTTCGCCGCCCGCATGTCCTCCTCGTATGGCGCAACGTCGACCGGTATCGAGTAAGCCATGGCGTCGTCCGTTATTGTTGAAAGCAGGGTCGAGGTCTCTGCGAGAATCTGCCTGCCCCTGGCCTCTGAAAGGGAGTTGAAAATCTCGAAAGCCGCGCGGGATGAGGACGCGGACTCGAGCGCCTTCGCGAGCGACTCCGGATAGCGGCCGAGCGAATACAGCATGTAGGCATCCTCGAGGGAGTTCGAGTAGTTTTCCCGTGGCGCGTCTGCGCCGAGAAGCATTGCCGCGCCCCTCGCCGAGTCCGCAAGCCGGGCCGAATTGTTCGCGAAATTTATCGCGTCGTAAACGCTCGAAGGCGAGTCCGAGGGCGGCGAGTATTTGAATACCTGGACCCTGCTGTTGCCCGTGTCCGAAACGTATACCGTGTTGCCGTCAGCATATATGCCGCCGGGCTCGGAGAATTGGGAAATTCCCGCGCCTTTTGAGCCGAATGTTTCAAGCGTCTTTCCGGATTCCGAGAAGACGACCACCCTGCTGTTGCCGGAGTCGGCAACGAAAATCCTGCCCTCGTCGTCCGTGCAAACGTCGGCCGGCCTGCTGAGCGCGCTGTCGTCACGGCCGCGTATGGAGCGCTCGAAGGTCCCGTTGGCAAGGAACACCTCAATCCTGTCGTTGCCGCTGTCCGCGACGTAGATTCTCCCTTTCGAGTAGTGGATTCCCTTGGGGAGGATGAACTGGCCGTCGCCGAACCCGCTCCCGCCGCCGATTGTGAACGCAAAAAGGTAGCCTGACAGGAAGAAGGCCTGGACCCGGTTCTTGTTCGTATCCGAAACGTAGATGAAATCTTCAGAGGCGGCCACGCCGTACGGGAAGGAGAGGGCATAGACGTCTGAAGCCGACCTGGCCTCTATCGAGTCTACGCGTGAGCCGAACCTGAATATCTGTATCCTGTCGTTGCCGGAATCGGCCACGAGCATCCTGCCCGACGAGGCCGCGCACACGTCGTTTGGGAACTCGAGGGCATTGGAGCCCGAGCCCGTCACCCCGAGCGATGAAAACGGGGTGCTGTTCTCGAACATGAGGACTCGGTCGTTATAACTATCGGCAACGTATACCGCTCCGCCGGAAGCGTAGATTCCGGTTGGGTGCGAGAGCACGGTCCAGCCGTAGGCCTCGTCGCCCCTGAGCGTGCCCGCGTAATCGAAACTTGCGAAGCAGGCGCACGCGAGCGCGAGCAGAATGACGGCGGATATTTGCCTCATAAGGAGGGGATTGGCTGGTGTTTATTAAAAGGCTTTCTGTATTTTTTGTATCCTGCAGAAACCATAGTGCTTAGTATTCAGTAGATATGGTAAGATTCAGTAACGTTTCCTTCTCTTGCAGTAAATTCAGTAACGTTTCCTTCTCTTGCGGAATGCGAAGTACAAGAGGCCGAGGGCTGCGGCTGCCGCGAGAAGCAGAAGGAGCATGATGCCTGGCGAGCCGGAGCCGTAGCCGGCAACCCTGACCTTGTTTTCCTCAAGCACTGCGCGCAGGGTCAGTATGTCCTCCAGGCTCCTCACCATGGCGAGCTCCCTTTCCACGAGTTTCATGCTCTCGCGCACCTCCGGGAGCCGGTCTGCCGGGATTTTTTCTAGTTTGGAGGAAACTTCCACATAAAGGGAAACTAAATTTGAATACTCCGCGCTGAGGTTGTTTACGAACGAGCGCGCCCCGGCCTCATGAAGTTTGAAGTCCTCGATTGAGGCGTTGGCATCTTCAAAATTCCTTGCGGAGCAGCTGGCCAAAATCGAGGAGCGGAGGGCCATGAGATTCGAGATGCGGGGGACGAGTTCGGTGAAGTTGGAAACAAACATCGAGGAGAGCTCGCCGAGCATCTGCCCTGAGTCCGATTCCGCCTTTGCGCACATCTCCTTCCGGTCCGTGAGGGCCTGGCGCCAAACCGTTTCCGAATATATTGAGGAGGCAGTTGCCTGCGGGTTCGAGGCGAGATTGACGCGCGAAAGGAGCGAGGAGCTGAGGAGGCGAATCGATGAAAGCGAATCGGAATCGTAGCCTATCGGGTAGCAGAATGTGTCCTGCGGGTCGAAGAGCCTGTTGCCGGAAATTGAATTCGACGTCTGCTGCGCAGAGCCGGAAGCGGAGGCGAGCGACGCCAGGGTTGAGACAACTGCCGAATCTCCAGCAGATAATCTCGCTATTCCCGCGCTCATTTCCGAAACAAGCGAGTCGAGCTCGCGCGTTTTAAGGGAGAAGTCCAAAACCAATTCCGTGAAGCCGGGGTTGCCGGTCTGCGCATCTGCGCACATGGGCGTGTAGAAGCATGACGTCTGGCACTCCTGCTTTGTTTCGCACGGAAACCGGTCAATGCCCGTGAAAAGCTTGCAGGTCGCTTCCTTCCCTCTGCTTTGCTCGAAATTCTTGGCGTATGAGTTGAGAATTCCGATTTCGGCCGAGGAGGGGTATGCGGATTCGCGGGTCGGGTAGTTGGCGCTTGCATAAGAGGCGAGGATAGCCCCTATTTCCGCCCGGTCGGTGATTACTTTCGGGTTCTCGCCCAATTGGGCGAGCATGACGTATTCTCCGGAAACGGAAACGAGCGAGTAGTTTGCGCCGTTGGCCTCAAAATCGGTTGCCGAATAGCTTTCATTTGAGTCGATATAGGCGGCTATGTCCGGCGGGAGCTGGGAGGCAAGGCATATGCCGGAAACGAGCAAAACTGCAAACAGGGCAAACTGCCGCATATCATTGCCTCGGGTTTAAAAACGAAATTAAAACAAAAAATAAAAAATAAAGGAAAGGGGGAGAGGGCTCGCGCCCTCCCGACCAGAGCTAGTCTATTTTATTTTTATTTCTTGTACTTGGCGAGGTCGGAGAGCCATTTCTTGTTGTCCTTGGCCACTTCCGAAACCGTGTCCTTCAGGCCCAGGCCAAGCGCAATGCCGAGGCCGAGGCCAATGGCCACGCAGAAGGCGAGCACGAAGTACCTGAAGGCATCGGCCAGCAGGGTCGTGTTTATCCTGAGCTCGTCAAGCGCAGCCACGACGCCCACGTAGACGACGAGCACCTCGATGACGAGGGCCACACCATGGGACGCGGGTATGCCGCCCGCGGCCTTTATCCTGTCGCCCATGTAGTCGGCTATTATCAGCACGAAGGCCATGAGCACGAGCGCCCTGACGAGGCCGACCATGAAAACCACGAACGACTGGAGGTATGCGGTTATCACCGAGGCCTGCAGGAGAAGCGCAGCCTGCTCGATGAACACGAGGAACACGAGCACCTTGGCCATTGTCACGAAGAAGCTTACCGGCGATATGCCCAGAATCGAGTCGTGGAGGCCGTGCTTCTTGAGCCAGTCCTGGAACCTGAGTCCGGCGAAAATCCATCCCACTATCCACCCCGCAACCTCGGCCGCAATCGGCGAGAGCAGGAATACCAAAATTGCCAGAATGATGTTCTCGCTTATTTGAAGACCTCCCAGTTCCAACATCCTATCACCCGAAGCAATAGGCCCTCCCATGGTATAAATAGGTTGTGGTGGGGAGGGCCTTTAAGTCCGGTTGGCTTGTTTTTCAGTTCGAGTTTTGTTCGCTTGGTTTTTCAGTTCTGGTTTTTGATTTCGGGTTTTTTGTTTTGATTTATTTTTTTGTTTCTTTTTTTTTGTTTTGGGTGTTGCTTCGGTTTTTGCTTCTGTTGCTTCGGTTTTTTGTTTCCTTTTTCGGGTTCGAGCGAGTACTAACCAGCTTCTTTTTTAAATCCAATTGAGAGTATAGAGGGCATGGCCAGGAGGAAGGCCTATTTTTTCGCGGCTGCCGCATCCGTGCTAGTCATGGCGCTGGGCGCTGCAATCTACCTCGTTTTCGAGAGCTTCGCCTATGCGCTCGCATTCGTGGCAGCTTCGTTCATCCTGCTTCTCGCGGCCGGGCTTCTTCTGCCTGGATATTACAGGCGGATTTCTTACAGCGACGGGAAGCGGGACGAGGCCGTGCGGACCAGGAAGCTCGAGCTGGCGCGCGAGATATGCGAGTCCTGCCTGGGCATGCGAAAACTCCTTGAGGAGGCCGGACGCGAGATTGACACGAAGGCGGAGCTTGAGGGGCTGGGGAAGCTGGGAGAGGAGCTCGCTTCCATGAGATGCTTCAACGCCAAGTTCGGGGTTGACGACGGCGAGATTGACAGGGCAAGCATAACGATGATTGCGGCCAAGAAGGCCGAGGTCGGGGACAGGCTTGGCGCCATTGACCGGCTGGTCTCCGCGAGATACGCTGACAGGGTGCGGAGGGAGGCGACCGAACTCCTGCAGTCGGTGGGCATGCTGAGCGACGCGGGCTACGGCATAGGCGAGGAGGCCGAGAAGCTCAACCGGATGATGAGCGCGAGCGGGAGCCTCGCCGAGGAGATAGGGAAAAGCAGGGAGATGGAAGGGATGGGTGAGGGCATAATCCGCAAGTGCGTGGACGAGGCCGCCGAGCTCTCGAAAATCTCCGGGGGCAAGCCGGATTTGCCGAAAGGGGGAATCGGAGAGCGTGCCAGGGCGCTTTGCAGGATAAGGGGCAGGTTCTCCCAGTCCGTGAAGGGCGACTTCTCGAGCCTGCGCTCCTCGCTGCTGGCCGCGCTCGAATCAGTGACGAGTTCGTTGGACTCGGGAGTCCCGGAGGAGGCGAGGAGGAAGCTCGAGCTCCCCGCCGACCCGTTCGAGCTGCTGTCGATGGCGGTCTCCGCCGTCTTCCGGAGCTGGGAGAACGATCGGGCCGACGCGTACCGCAAGCTGAACGGCATCCCGTCCGACTGGGGCACCGCCGTGACGGTCCAGTCGATGGTCTTCGGCAACCTGGGCGAGAGCTCGGGAACCGGCGTCGCCTTCACCCGCAACGCCGCCACCGGCGAGAACGAGTTCTACGGCGAGTTCCTGGTGAATGCGCAGGGCGAGGACGTCGTGGCCGGCACGCGCACGCCGCAGAGGATCGCCGAGATGGCCAAGCACTGGCCGGAGATGGCGCGCCAGCTCGAGGAGGTGCGCACCCGGCTGGAGCGCCACTACCGCGACATGCAGGACATCGAGTTCACCATCGAGCGAGGTCGGCTCTACGTCCTGCAGACCCGGAACGGCAAGCGCACGGGGCTCGCCGCGGTTCGCATCGCGGTGGAGATGGCCGACGAGAAGATCATCTCCCGCGAGGAGGCGGTCCTGCGGGTCGAGCCCGAGTCGCTGAACCACGTCATGCGCCCGATCTTCGACATCGCGGCGAAGGAGGCGGCGATCCGGGCCGGGCGCCTGCTCGCGAAGGGGCTCCCCGCGGGGCCGGGCGCCGCCTGCGGCCAAGTCGTGTTCTTCGCCTAGGACGCGGTGGCCTGGAAGGCGCGCGGTGAGACGGTGGTCCTGGCCCGCCACGAGACCAGCCCCGAGGACATCAGGGGAATGGACGCGGCGGCCGGGTTCCTGACCGCCTTCGGCGGGATGACGAGCCACGCCGCCCTGGTGGCCCGGCAGATGGGCAAGGTGGCGGTGGTGGGCTGTCCGGTACTGTCCTTCGACTACCAGGCTCGGACGATGACGGTGGCCACGGCCCAGGGGCCGCGCGTGGTCCGCGAGGGGGACTGGATCTCGGTGGACGGACTCCTCGGC
>JAPLWU010000148.1 GCA_026396425.1 Microcaldota archaeon
CTCCGAGGAGCGCCTTGACGGACCCGAGCGGCCGTGCTCCTCCGGCGAGCAGAAGGGCGACATGCGGTATCGCGCCTTTATCACCGTCCCGTACGGGTCCACGCTGTGCCTCGGGATGCACTCCTTCGGCCCGAATACCGCCGCGAGAACCCTGTTCTTGCCCCATTCGATATAGGCCGAGCCGTCGGCCTTGTTGAGGACTCCTGCGGTTATCTTGAGCGGCCTGAGCTCGTCCAGAGCCCTTCCGTCAATCCTCCTGCCGTCCTTGATCAAAACTGGCTTTTCCATTTCATCACTCCTTTTCCTGACAAATCAATACAATTTTTTAAATCAATACGATTTTTTTGACCACTTCGCGAACCCGCCCAATGCGAATCATTTTTTGGCTTCCGAATCGAGAAACGCGCTTATCCTTTCGGTGAGGCCCGGTATGTGGGCTTCCGCTTCTATCTTGAGTATGGCACGGGCGGCGAGCGACGAGTCGCCGCCTCCAATCCATATCCTGCCGTTTTTCCCCACGTAGACTTCCGAGCCCGTGCTCTTCACTATCATGTTTACCATGGAGCTCTTCTTGCCTATCACGCGCGGGATTTTCACGGACGATATTTCGACTATGTTGCCCCTGCCCAGATTCTTGGCCTGCGAGAGGTTGGCGTTGTTGACCTCGTCAACGTCCTTCAGCTTTCCGAAAACGATGTCCCCCAGCGCGAACTTGGTGCGCGTATCCTTCGCCGAGATGAAGGCGTCGTATGGGGATTTTATGTCGACATTGTATCCAGCGAACTTGACCTCCTTCACTATGCCCACGACGTAATCCTCGTCACGGGGCAGGTAGGGGCCGTTCAGGGGCACGACCCTTCCCTCGTCGTCGTAGAAAAGCCCGAGCACCTCGGAGTAGATTTTTCCGCCTTCCTCGTACGTGTTCTCGCCGCGCTCCTTCGCTTCCGGCAGGAGTTCGCCGGGAACCCGCGCCGTACGAGCGCGAGGCCATTTCGGCCGGCACCCGGATTGCGATGCGGACTTTTTCGAACTTGAGCGGGAGGAGAATCTTGAGCTCCTTGAGCACTTCTTCAAGCTGCGCCTCGGCGCTCTTGAACGGATCTATGTGAATCTTCGCCTCCTCCATCGCATTCTCGATTCGCTGGGGCGGGTGCGGGGCGCCGGTTCTCGGGTCGATGCACTCGCGCGCGATGATTGCGATTATCTTGGCCCGCTTCTCCTCGGCCATCTTCCTCTTCTGTTCGGTCGTGAGCTGGACCTCGCCCTTCTCGAATATGATTTTCGCAATCTCCAATATGTCCTCGGTCCCGAAGGCCTTCTTTATGGCGTCGGACTTGTGCCTTTCCCCTTTCTTGGCGTTCTTGAAGACCTCCTCGACCACGAGGACGTTTACGAGGTCGGTCTTCTTTCCCGTCTTGTACGCGTAGGCCAGGTCCGAATCCACGAGCAGCTCGAACCTCTCGCCGTGGGAATCAAGATGGGCAACTATTGCCTTGTCAAGAGTGGCCA
>JAPLWU010000110.1 GCA_026396425.1 Microcaldota archaeon
GTAGGCGTTGCTCAGCTTGTCGTCAACCTCGAATATGACTCCGGCGAGGAGGGCGCGCTTCTGGAGCTCGAAGTGCTTCTTGAATATCTCGAACTGCTGCTTGCTGAAAGTCCCCTCGCCGATCTTCAGGTCCATGAGGAACCTGTCCGCCTCGTTGCGCGAGAGCTCAAGCTTGCGCTCCTCATTCAGCCGTCCGATTATGGATTCAATCAGGCTCTTCCTTCCCGGGTAGGTTAGGACTTCACCTGCTTGCTCTGAGCTCATTTTTTTCCTACACCCCGATGTATCTCTATGGCCGTAGTAGTATATAAACCTATATAACCTCCCATAATCGGCGACCAAAACAACAAACCCGGCGACCAAAATAACAAACACAATACTCGCTGTGCGCCTCTCCAATTGGCGGCCGGATTAGGGCTGGCCAAATCCAATATTCGCGCCACGCCGCGGCAAATGCGGGCCCGAACCCGCATTTGGTCCGCCTCGACCAATTCGAGCTCGGCTCGAATGGTCCATTTTTGCCCGCGGGCAAAAATTGGAGGCGGACCAGCCGGCCCGTGCCGGCTGCCGCCAATAGGCGGTGCCGCTGGTGGGAATACAAAGCCTTTTAACCCGCGCAAGGCAACTAATCCAATGGTAGCGAAGCTGCCATTTAGCGTAGCTTAGACGGCTCGCAAAGGAGAAAGCCATGAGAGTCGCAATGCTCGGATGGGAATTCCCGCCTTTCGTAGGGGGCGGGCTAGGAGTCCACTGCTACGAACTCACGAAGCGGCTAGTCAAACTTGGGGTCGAAATCGACTTCTACATGCCCAGGCCCCAGCGCAACCCCGAAGACGACGAAATCAACCTCCTGCGCATAGACGCGAGGGGCGTTTCCGCAATGAAATCCCCCCTCCTCGGCGAGGATGCCGACATCCGCCTTTTTGACATACCGATTGAGGACGAGATTGGGCCCTACAGCAGGCCCGGCCCCCCCAAAAACAGGCGCGCCGCCGCCTTGAAGGATGAGGTCGTCCCGCTCTCCGGAGTAAAGGGCGAGCTCTACGGCTGGAACTTCCTCAAGCATGTCGAGGCATACAACAGCAAATGCGCCGCCATCGTGATTGCAAACCACGCGAGGCGGAAATACGACCTCATCCACAACCACGACTGGATTACCGTGCCGGCCGCCATACGGGCGAAGGCCGGAATCGGGAGGCCGCGGGTTTTCACAATCCACTCCACGGAATACGACCGCACCACGATGCCGTGGGACCGGCTTCTCGCCATCGAGAAGGCGGGCTTCGACGACGCGGACCGCATCATAGCCGTGAGCAAGCGCACCCGCAGCATGGTCATACAGAAATACGGCGCGGACGCCAACCGCATAACCCCCATATACAACGGGGTCGACGCATCGAAATTCAGCACGCGCGACCCCAACTCGCCGACCCGCACAATCCTCTTCCTCGGCCGCCTTGCCGAGCAGAAGGGCCCGTTCCAGTTCCTCTGGGCGGCCAGGCAGGTTCTCGAGAAGGAGCCGGACGCCAAATTCCTCGTGGTCGGGACCGGCGACCTGCTCGCCCCGATGATACGCGAGACCTTCAGGCTTGGCATAATGGGCAACATGACGTTCACCGGCTACATCCCCGACAAGGACCTGCACAGCGTCTACTCGATGTGCGATGTTTACGTGATGCCCTCGCTCTCCGAGCCGTTCGGAATAACCGCGCTCGAGGCAATGTGCTCGGGCACCCCGGCCATAGTGAGTGTCTCCTCGGGAGTCAGCGAGGCCACGGCCCACAACCTGAAGGCGGACTTCTGGGACGTGGAACTCATGGCCGAGCAGATGGTCGCCCTCCTGCGCTATCCCGCCCTCTCCCGCACGCTCTCCCGCAACGAAATAATAGAATCGAGGAAATTCACGTGGGAGAAGACCGCCCGCGAAACCCTTGGCGTATACCGCCTGGTCGCCCCGAACGCACCGTTATTCAAACCCCGCAGGCGCTCCCAAGCAAAGCAGAATGGCTCAGAAGCCCCTTCCGGAGCAGAAGCCCCTCCGGCGCAGAATTAGGCCTTCAGGAGCGCCCGTCTGTCTTTTGGCCCGTGCTCAGCAATCTCTTTTGAACCCTTGGGCCTGCGCTCGACTATTCCGCTTCTATGGCCTTGTGTTTCGACCGGTGTTAGCACCAACCTTACGCCCGTTTCACCGAACTCTTTCACCGGCTCCCTCTTGACTATCCCGGTATAGTTGTATACCACGGCTTCCTTGGGTGCTCCCTTTTTGCCGCCACTTTCCCTACAGCAAATGCCCCAATGGTCCTGGCCATCTTCGTATTTTGAGTATACGAGCATAAGCGATGCATCGGCACTAAGCGAATCTGCCAGAGCCCGTGTGCGGTCTTGCCTGCTCGCAGTGTACCAGGTGTCGCTCAACCCTCCCAGCCGCCTCTCCCTCTCCACCAAGTTGAGCTGGTCTTTCCCGGCCAGGTTCTTCCTTGCGAATTCCGGCCCATAAGCGTGCGCCAGCACGCATGCCACGAAATCGAAGCAGTCGTTTTTCTTCAGCTCGTACTGACCCATGGCGCTGATTCCCATTGCATCCGAAACGTAAGCCAGCTTTGCCACGTACCCGATTCTGTCCTGCAAGCTAATCTCGCCGCCGAACTTGAAGTAGACGTTCCGCAAAAGCCCGCCTTTCGCATTCTCAAAGCTCTTCAACGTGCTGAGAAGGGACTTCAACCCGCCGTCAAAAAGCGAAATCCCCTCGCCTATCCCGAGCTTGTTGGGCCTGCGTTCGCTGAGTCCATTGAGCGCCCCGGTTATCTCCTCCCTCGTTGCGCCTTTTTTTTCTGCTTTGGCTATCTGGTTCGCGAGCGTTTCGAGAAGCGAAAGAGGCACGGCGCTAAGGGGATTGTTTTTGCTGTCGAAAAGCTCGAGGCTCTGAGGCAACGAGAGTTTGAAGCTAAAAGCCGCATCTTCTTTCACCGGCTTTTCCCGGACATGTACGCGAGTAGTATTTTGTCGAGCGGGTATGAACTCGAATTCCGTCTTCTCGTCCATTTTTTTCATGCAATCAACCTCTGCTAGTTATTTGCCCGAACCGCTTTAAGAAAGTTGTGGGTGTCGTGGCAATCCGGACGCGGTGCGAGACATAGCTTTTATAAGCCGAAGTTCCCACTTTGTAGGGTAGTTGATTTCGTTTCGTTGGAGCGATTAAGCCATGCCGTCAATTTGCATGTACTTCCAGGTCCACCAGCCGTTCCGGCTCCGCGAGTTCTCGGTCTTCAACAACCGGAAGACGAAAAACCTCATCGACCTCTATTTCGACGACGAGCTCAACAAGAAAGTCTTCAATAAAGTTGCGCAGAAATGCTATTTTCCCACGAACAAGCTACTGCTCGAGCTCATCCAGCAGCATGGTGGCCGCTTCAAGATTGCCTACAGCATGACCGGCGTGTTCCTCGAGCAGTGCGAGCGCTATTCGCCCGAACTCCTCGATACTTTCAGGGAACTCGCCAGCACGGGCTGCGTCGACTTCCTCAACGAAACCTATTACCATTCGCTCTGCTCGCTCTTCAACGACCCGGGTAAAAGGGAGTTCCACGAGCAGGTCGAGTTCCACCGCAATCACCTGAAAAAAATAATGGGCGTCAAGCCGACTGTTTTCCGCAATACCGAAGCCCTATTTTCCAACCACATCGCCAAAATGGCGCAGGACATGGGCTATGCTGGCATTGCAACCGAAGGAATCGACAACATACTGGGCTGGCGCTCGCCAAACTACCTATACCGCGTGCGGGGGGCAGACAAAATCAAGGTTCTCATGCGCAACTACCGCCTCAGCGACGACGTGGCCTACCGCTTCTCGGCCCGCTGGTGGAAGGAGTGGCCGCTCACGGCCGACAAATACGCCTCCTGGCTCGCCAAGGCGCCCGGCCACGTAATCAACCTTTTCATGGACTACGAAACTTTCGGCGAGCACCAGTGGGCTGACACGGGAATTTTCGAGTTCCTTCGCCACTTCCCGGACTACGCTCTCCGCCACCCCGAGCTCAATTTCATGACCCCCGCCGAAGTGGCCGAGAAATACCAGCCCATGGGCGAGCTCGACGTCCCCAACGTGATTTCCTGGGCCGACATCGAGCGCGATGCGTCGGCGTGGCTCGGCAACGACATGCAGCGCATGTGCTTCGATTTGATACAGAAATTGGAAGAGCCGGTCCGCAAAACCAAGGACCCGGAACTCCTGCACATCTGGCGCCTGCTTCAGAACAGCGACCATCTTTATTACTTGTGCACCAAATCCCTCGCCGACGGCGACGTCCACAAGTATTTCTCGCAGTGGAACAATCCCTTCGAGGGCTTCATCAACTACATGAACATTTTGCGCGACTTCAAGGCGAGAGTCGAGAAAAGTTAGAAAATTAGACTGAAGAAATTCGTGCGAGCGAAAGCGTACTCCTTATTTTTTTGTTGCTTCTGCGAGCACCGCCTCTAAAGCCACCAGAAGAACCTAACGTCTTTATGCCAGTGGGAGCGTCGCGCAACGTGCCGAGCCGTCCGCCTTTAATATCTCGCCGAAAGCCAGGTGCTTAGTCCAATGGCCGAGTTGATTTAGCGATTTCACAAGATTTTTGCAATGCGTGTTTACAAATAAAGAACCCATTGAGATGAAATTCGTCGCAAGGAGTTCAATCTCCTTTTTCGGAAGTTCTACGAGATCTGCATAAATGTTTTCAAGAGTTTTTACATCGCTTTCGCGCAAGAAGGCGTTTTTGTCTATGACCGCAGCCCCTTTATGAACGGGATTAAAGACGCAATCAAGGTGCAGAACGCCTGGCTTCAGCTCCAACGGTATAACTTGGAAGTCTTTGCCCAATATCGTCTGCAGGCACTTTACTGCGGCATAGTCAGTTCTGTCACCTACTCCGATCAGCACGTTCGGCGAGTCGACAAATACGTTGCCTCCTTCGATAATTCCTTCAGGCAGAACTATCGCATTCTTAATCGCATCTTGCTCAGGCTTGCGAACATCCATGGCCATATTAGCGCGAATCAGTTTATCTCCGATTACGAAACTGATATCTCGGGTATAAACTCCTTCGGGCCACTCGGGCCTCGGTCTCACTATCAAAACGTCTGTTCCGTTCTGCACGAGCAATCGGATTAGGCAAATATGCTCGCAAACCGCCACGAACCTGTCTGGGCGGTTATCAGCGTTAGCGGCCTCGACCGAATTTATGCCGTTCCCGCTCCAGTCGAGGTGGGTGGGCGGCTGCACTACTACTTTTTTGCAGTTGGGCTCGTGAAAACGACTGACGCTTAATGTACTTGCATCGATTTCATCGACAACTTGTACTCCACGGAAGAAAGGGACGGTAAGCAGGGCATGAAATGTTTTGGAGTAGAGAAGATATCTGTTTACATCAGTAGATTCAGAATACCCGCCAGTTTCATAATAGCGTATCATATTCATGACGGGGTCGGGGAACACCGACTCCGCAATTGGCAAAAGATTGTTTCTTTCCAAAAATTTGTGGGTTAGGCGATAATGAGCATTCTTGCCAATCCCTTTCTCGAAAAGATCTGGATGGTTGGGCCCGTCCTTGATGGCATTAAGAAAAGCGTTTGTAAGCGCGATAGCTCTAGCGTCGGGAGGTCGGAAATCATTTTTTCTTGCAGTGCTAGCGTTCATTGACTATTCCACCCCGTTGAGAATAAGCAATATACTATGGCATAGGATGTATTTAAATGCAGCTGATTGGACGGCCAAATCAAAACTCGTCCGCCACTTTTTTGTAGGCATCCCTGAACGGGATTTTTTCTTTTTTCGCAAGCTCGATGGCTTTCTGCGCAGAATATAACTCGCCAGTCATTGCCTGTTCGCATTTTTTTTTGTTGACACCGAGCTTGCCGATTACTAGCGCCATTATTCCAACTGAATCTTTTGCAATTTCGATTCCCCTCATTATCGGCTCTTTTGTGAGCTGCAAATCGCGGTGATACCCCGAAATCAAATTACTCGCAATACTTTTCACCTCGAACTCGCAAGCTACGAGCTGATGATGTTTGGCGCGCACCAGCTCCAGCACGTCCGGATTCTTTTTATGCGGCATTATCGAGCTTCCGGTGCAGAATTCGGGCGGCAGTTCAAAATACCCGAACTCTGGCATGCTGAAAAGAATCAAGTCCGATGACATCCTGTTGAGGTCCCCGGTCACCTGGCCCGAGGCA